>JBDSQB010000022.1 GCA_039930045.1 Chthoniobacterales bacterium
AGGTTCGTGTTTATCAAAAGTCGTTGGAGGATGGCGCTTCGGCGCTCTGTTACCTTAACATGGGAGAGAAGGAATCGACCGTCGCGCTGGACGGATTGGCTGGATATGGTTTGGGTGGAATCCAGCATGTCCGCGATTTGTGGCGCCAAAAGGATTTGAAAGATGCGGAGGGATCGCTCCGCGCCACGGTGCGTCCGCATGGCGTGATGCTCTATAAACTGACGACCTCCAAATGAATGAAATGAAATGCATTGTTGTCTGCGCCTGGGCGGCCCTGATGGTTGGCCCGCTTTTTGCGGCCGATTCCGATGACGCGGCGAAAATTGTCGCCGAGTCCGCCGCGCCGGCCGAGCCGTTGAGCTTGTGGTATCTCAAGGCGGCCAAGGAATGGACGGAGGCCTTGCCCATCGGCAACGGCCGGCTGGGCGCGATGGTTTTTGGCGGCGTCAACACGGAGCGGCTGCAGTTGAACGAGGACACCCTCTGGGCCGGCGGTCCTTACAACCCGGTGAATCCGGGGGCGAAAGCCGCGCTGCCGGAAGTGCGCAAGCTGGTTTTCGAAGGCAAGTTCGCCGAAGCCGGAAAGCTGACGGACGAGAAGCTCATCGGAACCCCGCACAGCCAGATGCAGTATCAAACCGTGGGCGATCTGACCTTGAACTTCCCCGGCGGGAACGCAAAGGACTACCGCCGCGACCTGAACCTGGACACGGCGACTGCCACGGTGAGCTACCAGAGCGATGGTGTGCGTTACTCCCGGGAAGTGTTCGCGAACGCTCCGGACAATGTCATCGTCGTGCGCCTCACGGCGGATAAGCCGGGCCGCATTTCCTTCACGGCCGGCCTCAAGACTCCGCTGTGGGGATCGGGCGTGACCCTGGAGGGCGACACGCTCGTGATGAGCGGAAAAGGCACCGGCTCGAACGACGTGGACGGCGTCATCCGGTATCAGGCCCGGGTGAAAGTCGTCGCCACGGGCGGGAAGGTCACGCCCGGCTCGGACACCATCGCCGTGGAAAAGGCCGACGCGGTCACGCTGCTCATCGCCGTCGCCACCAGTTACAAAAACTTCCATGACGCCAGCGGCGACCCCGAGGCGATTGTGAAAAAAACCGTAGCCGACGCCTCCGCAAAATCCGTGGACGCCCTGCGCGCGGATCACCGCCGGGACTATCAGGCGTTGTTCCATCGCGTGAAGCTCGACCTCGGCCGGACCGACGCGATGAAGCAGCCGACCGAAGCGCGCATCCAGCATTTCGCCGAGGGCAACGACCCGCAGCTCGCCGCGCTCTACTACCAATATGGCCGCTACCTGCTCATCAGTTCGTCGCGTCCGGGTGGCCAGCCGGCCAACCTTCAGGGCATCTGGAATGACAGCCTGTTCCCGCCCTGGGGCAGCAAATACACGATCAACATCAACACCGAGATGAACTACTGGCCGGCGGAGTCCGGCAACCTCGCGGAGTGCGTCGAGCCGCTCATCGCGATGGTGAGCGATCTCTCGGTGACCGGCGCACGCACTGCGAAGGAGATGTATGGCGCGCGGGGCTGGGTGGCGCATCACAACACCGACATCTGGCGGGCGACGGCGCCGATTGACTTCGTGTATTCGGGCATGTGGCAGATGGGCGGCGCGTGGCTCTGCCTGCACCTTTGGGATCGCTACGAATTCAGCGGCGACTCGAAGTTGCTCGAGCGTATCTATCCCATTTTGAAAGGCTCGTCGGAGTTTTTCATCGATACGCTGCAGGTGGAGCCGGAGCACAAATGGCTCGTCACCAATCCTTCGATTTCGCCGGAGAACGGCCACCCGGGTGGGAGCCTGTGCGCCGGCCCGACGATGGATAACCAAATCCTGCGCGACCTTTTCGCCAATACGATCAAGGCGGCGACGATTCTCGGTGTGGACGCGGATTTTCGCCAACAGCTCGCCGCCACGCGAGCGAAGTTGCCTCCGAATCAAATCGGCCAAGCGGGGCAGTTGCAGGAATGGCTCGCCGATTGGGATTTGAGTCCCGGAGTGGACCAGCACCACCGGCATGTTTCCCACCTTTACGGTTTGTATCCGGGCCGTGACATCTCACTGCGCGAGACGCCGAAGCTGGCGGCGGCGGTGACAAAATCACTGGAGCTGCGCGGCGATAAAGCTACCGGCTGGGCGACGGCCTGGCGCCTTTGCCTTTGGACGCATTTGGGCGATGGCGACCATGCTTACGAGATCCTGAAATTTCTCCTCAGCCCGGAGCGGACCTATCCGAACATGTTCGACGCGCACCCGCCATTTCAGATCGATGGCAATTTCGGCGGCGCTGCGGGCATCGCGGACATGATGATGCAAAGCCGCCTGGGCGACATCGCTCAGGCGACGAGTGTCGCCGCGATGAAAGCGGGAATCGAGATCCTCCCAGCGCTGCCCTCCGCATGGCCGAACGGGAGTGTGCAGGGGCTGCGCGCACGCGGCGGCTTCACCGTGGACGTGGCGTGGAAGGACGGGAAGCTCGCTAGCGCCAGGATTCAGGCCGCTTCAGGCGGAGCGAAAACGCTGACCGTCCGCTACGGCGACCGCACGGCAAACATCGTCATCAAGCCCGGCGGCGAGGTCCGGATGGACTCCGATCTGCAACTCGCGCATCCATGAAATCCGCGATTCCCTTCATCTCATCGCTCCTGCTCGCCAGCGCCTGTCTGAGCTTTGCTCAAACTCACGCGGAGCCCGGCATTCGCTGGATCTGTAGCACGCAGAAATCTCCGTGGCAGGATCTCGCGACCACGAAGGCGGCGTCGCCGGTCGCAGATGCCATCAAGCTCGACCCCAGGACCACCTTCCAAACCATCGACGGGTTCGGCGGATGCTTTAACGAACTCGGATGGGAAGCGCTGGAGGCGCTCCCGGCGGAAAAACGCGAGGCGGCGCTCAAGGAATTGTTCTCGCCCGAAGGCGCGAATTTCACGCTCGCCCGCGCCCCCCTCGGCGCGAACGATTTCTCGCTGGGCTGGTATTCGCTCAACGAGACGCCGGGCGATTACGAGATGAAGAACTTCAGCATCGAGCGCAACCGCGAGGCGCTGATCCCCTACATCAAGGCGGCCATGAAATACCAGCCGAAGCTTGGCGTCTGGGCGTCGCCCTGGTGCCCGCCGTCGTGGATGACCACCAACGGCCGCTACCGCAACGGCAGGATGAAGGGGGACCCGCAGACGCTCGACGCCTACGCGCTCTATTTCTCGAAATTCGTTCAGGCCTGGCGTGCCGAAGGGATCAATCTTTACGCGATCTTTCCGCAGAATGAAATGGCCCTCAACGACAGCATTTATCCCCAATGCGCCTGGAACAGCGGGGATATGAACGTGTTCGTCCGCGACCATCTGCTCCCGCAGTTGAAGAAAGACAACGTGAACGTCGAAGTCTGGCTGGGCACGATCACCAACAACAACCTGGCCGATTTCGTCGATCCGGTATTGGGCGATCCGAAAACCGCGGCGGGCATCACGGGCGTCGGTTATCAATATGGCGGCCAGGAGGCGATGCTTGCCACGCACGAAAAATATCCCGGCAAGAAATTCGCGCAGACCGAGACCGAGTGTTACGGCGGCGGGAACGCCTGGGACCAGGGCCTTATCACCTTCGGACGCATCATCGAGAACACCTCCCACTTCGCCAGCAGTTACTTCTTTTGGAACATGGTCCTCGATGAGAGTGGCCTCAGCCGCTGGAACTGGCGGCAGAACAGCCTGCTCACGGTCAATCGCAAGGCCGAGACCGTGACTTACAATTCCGAGTTTTACGCGATGAAGCATTTCTCGGCGACGGTGATGCCGGGCGCGCGCCGGATCGCCGTGAGCGGCGGCCCGTTCCAGAAAACCGTCGCCTTTCAAAATCCCGACGGCAGCAAGGTGCTCGCCTTCGCCAACGACACCGATAGGCCCGTTTCCGCCGCCGTCGAGGCTGGCGGGTCCACGTTCCAAATGGATGTGCCGGCCCTGTCGATGAACACCGTGATTCTCCACTGATCGATCCAAATTTATGATGACAACCCCTGCTAAATTCTCTGCGCTGGTATTGGGCTTTTCGCTCGCGACCGCGCTGGCGCAAACCGATTCCCTACAACTGCCGCCCATCGCCAAAGGGCCGTTCAAGCCGGACTGGAAGTCACTGGAGACCTATCAGACGCCGGAATGGTATCGGGACGCGAAGTTCGGCATCTGGGCGCATTGGGGGCCGCAATGCGAGCCGGAGCATGGCGACTGGTATGCACGCAACATGTATAAGGAGGGGGAGTGGCAGTACAACCTGCACGTCGCGGAATACGGTCATCCCTCGAAGTTCGGCTTCAAGGACGTGATCCAGAAGTGGAAGGCCGAGCGTTTTGATCCCGACAAGCTGGTGAAATTCTACAAGGACAACGGCGCGAAAATCTTCATGGCGCTGGCCAACCACCACGACAATTTAGATCTCTACAACTCCAAGTATCAGCCATGGAATTCCGTCGCTCTCGGTCCAAAGAAGGACCTGATCGGCGGCTGGTCGGCGGCGGCGCACAAATACGGGCTGCGCTTCGGCGTCAGCGTCCACGCATCGCACACGTGGACCTGGTATGAAACCGCACAGGGCGCGGACAAGAACGGGCCGCTGGCCGGGGTGCCCTACGACGGCAAGCTGACCAAGGCCGACGGCAAGGGCCAGTGGTGGGAGGGCCTCGATCCGCAGGATCTCTACGAGCAAAAGCACGCCCCCGGAAACCAATCGGGCTGGGACTGGTGGAATTGGGATGCCACCAAGGGTAGCACCGTTCCCGACGCGGCCTACATGGAGAAATTCTTTAAACGCACGCAGCAACTCTGGGACGACTATAAGCCGGACCAGGTCTATTTCGATGACACCGTGCTGCCCTTCCACGGCGTGACCGATGAAGTCGGCCTGAACCTCGCCGCGCATTTCTACAACACGCGCCTCGACAAGAACGGACAGACCGAGGCCGTGATGAACGGTAAATGGTTGGACGAAAAGCAGCGCAAGGCCATGGTCTATGATATCGAGCGCGGCAAGGCGCACGAGATCCTGCCGCTGCCCTGGCAGACCGACACCTGCATCGGGTCGTGGCATTACGACCGCGGGATTTACGAGCGGAAAGACTACAAATCCGCGGCGTCGGTCGTGCGGATGCTGGCGGATATTGTCAGCAAGAACGGCAACCTCATGTTGAGCGTGCCGCTGCGCCGCGACGGCCAACCCGATGAATTGGAGATCGAAATCGTCAAGGAGATCGGTGCGTGGCTGAAAGTGAACGGTGAGGCAATTTACGCGACGCGCCCGTGGAAAATTTACGGTGAAGGCCCGTCCACCTCCGAGGCGGAAAAGGGCCAGTTCGACGGCCAGAAAGACGTGTCGGACAAGCCGTTCACCCCGGAGGACATCCGCTTCACGCAATCGAAGGACAGCAAGACGCTTTACGCCATCGTGCTGGAGATTCCAAAGGACGGCAAAATCACCATCAAATCGCTCGCGAAGGACTCGGAAAACTGGCCGGGCCAAATCGGCAGCGTCGGTCTGGTGGGAAGCGATCAACTGCAATTCACCCGCGACGAAACCGGCCTGCACGTCACGTTGCCTAAGAATTTTCAAGGCAAGAGCGCCCTCGCCCTGAAAATCCAACTCTGATGCGAAAGGCAAAAACGGGGATGATCTCATGAAGCACTTTGCCTCCATTTGCATCGCGGCGGGGCTTCTCCTCGTTGCCGGGCGTGCGATCTCGCAGCCTGCTTTGAAGGAGACGTTCAAGGATCGTTTTCTTGTGGGAGCTTCGCTCAACGAGTCGCAGTTCTCCGGGGAGAATCCGACTGCGGCCGATTTGATTCGCGCGCAGTTCGACTCAATTTCGCCCGAGAACGTCATGAAGTGGGACTCGCTCCAGCCGCTGCCCGGCAAATTCAATTTCCAGACTTCGGACCGGTATGTCAGCTTCGGTCTGGAGAACGGGATGTTCATCGTCGGGCATACGCTGGTCTGGCACGCGCAAACGCCGGATTGGGTCTTCGAGGGCGCCAATGGCAAGCCGCTGGATCGCGATACCCTGCTGAAGCGGATGCGAGATCACATCCACGCGGTGGTCGGTCGTTACCGGGGAAAGGTGAAAAGCTGGGACGTCGTGAACGAGGCGCTCGATGGCGACGGCACGCTGCGCACCTCCCCGTGGCGGCAGGTCATCGGCGACGACTACATTGCCAAGGCGTTCCAGTTCGCCCACGAGGCCGATCCGGCAGCAGAGCTTTTTTACAATGATTTCGGCATCGAGGCCGGGCCCAAGCGGGATGGCGCGCTGGCGCTGATCCGGAAGCTCAAGGCAGCCGGGGTGCCCATCACGGGGGTGGGTATCCAGGAACACGTCGGTCTCCCCTGGCCTTCGTCCCGGGATGTGGACGAGGCCATCACCGCCTTTGGCCGGCTCGGCATCAAGGTCGCGATCACCGAACTGGACATCGATGTGCTTCCTTCGAGAAGGCAGAACGTAAACGCCGACGTGAATCGAAGTGAGGCCGTCGATCCTGCGCTGAATCCGTATGCGGCCGGACTGCCGGACGACGTGCAGCAGGCCCTGGCCCGCCGCTATGCCGAATTGTTTGCCGTTTACCTCAAACACCACGGTACCGTGGTGCGGGTCACATTCTGGGGCGTGACCGACGGGGACTCGTGGCTGAATAACTGGCCGATTCGAGGCCGGACCAGCTATCCGATGCTTTTTGACCGCGCAGGCCGTCCCAAACCTGCCTTTTACGCGGTGCTCGGATTGGTCCGGGATGATTCGCAATCCGGGCGAGAGCGCCTCTGACACCAAACCCAATGACAAACCGATGTTTCTTTAAACCGCCAACCCTCGTTCTCCAAAAGCTATGAAAAAAACACCCCTCTCCCTCCTGCTTTTTTCCGCGATTTCGATCGGCGTTTGCGAAGCTCAAGTCAAGCCCCCCGCTCCGTATGGCCCCGTCCCCTCGGAAAATCAGATGAAATGGCAGGAAATGGAGTATTACGCCTTCATTCATTTTTCGCTGAACACTTACACCGATCAATCGTGGGGCTATGGCGACGAGGACGTCAAACTTTTCAACCCGAAGAAACTGGACGCCCGCGAATGGGTGCGGGTCTGCAAGGAGTCGGGCATGACCGGAGTGATCATTGTGGCGAAACACCACTGCGGATTCTGCTTCTGGCCTTCCAAATACACGGACTATTCCGTGAAAAACGCCCCCTGGAAGAATGGCAAAGGCGATGTCGTTCGCGACGTGGCAGACGCCTGCAAGGAATATGGTCTGAAATTTGGGGTCTATCTCTCTCCGTGGGATCGAAACCGCTCGGACTACGGAAGTCCGGAATACATCACCTACTTCCGCAATCAGTTGACGGAACTGCTCACCAATTACGGGCCGGTGTTCGAAACGTGGTTCGATGGGGCGAACGGAGGCACCGGTTACTACGGCGGGGCCAAAGAGGAGCGGAAGATCGATCCGAAGACCTATTACGACTGGCCGACCACCTACGCGCTGGCGCGGAAGCTTCAGCCCGGCATCGTTATCTGGAACGACGGCGGAGACCGGGCCGATCTGCGCTGGGTCGGCACCGAAAGCGGCTTCGTCGGCGAGACGAACTGGAGCACGCTGAACGCGACCGGTGAAGTCACCTGGCCCATGCTGAATTTCGGTCTGGAAGGCGGCGACTCCTGGGTTCCCGCCGAGGTGAATACCTCCATCCGGCCCGAGTGGTTTTACCATCCCAGCGAGAACAGCAGGGTGAAAACCGTGTCGCAGTTGATGGACATCTATTACCAATCCGTCGGTCGCAACGCGCCCCTGCTGCTCAATTTTCCGATCATGCCGGATGGCACGATTCATCCGACCGATGTGAAGAATGCCCTCGAGATGGGCAAGGTCATCAAACAGACCTTTGCCATCAATCTCGCCAAGGATGCGAAAGCGGAGGCAACCAACACCCGGGGCGGCTCGCAGACCTTCGGCCCTGGGAAAGTCGTTGATGAAAACAAGGAGACCTATTGGGCCACGGACGATGATGTTCGCACGGCGTCGCTCACCATCAACCTTGGCAAGCCGACCTTGTTCAACCGCTTTCTGGCGCAGGAATACATCCAGCTCGGGCAGCGCGTGAAGGGCTTTACTGTGGAGGCCTTCGTGGACGGAAATTGGAAGGAAATCGGCAAAGGCAGCACCATCGGCTACAAGCGCATCCTGCGTTTCCCTGGCGTCGTGATGACCAAGGTGCGCTTCAATATTACCGACTCAAAAAGCTCGCCCGTGATTTCGAGCATCGGTCTCTACAACGCGCCGCTGATGCTCGACGCGCCGATCATCACCCGGAATCAGGCGGGCGAAATCTCCATCAAGTCCCATGATGTCGGGCCGTTGTTCTTCTACACGCTCGATGGCAGCATACCGACTCCAAGATCGACGCGATTCACCGGCCCTGTGGCGAGCGATGGGAAAATCGAGGCCAAGGCGATTGCCTACGATCCGTCCACGGGCAAATCCAGCCCGATGGCCATCGAGAAGTTCGATATTTGCCGCAAAGACTGGCACATCCTGGACATGCCCGACGACGCGGCTCGCGCGATCCTGGATGGCGACCCGAACACCTCGTGGAAACAGGGCCGGGACAAGGAGATGCCCGTCGATCTAATCATCGACCTCGGCAGCGAG
Source organism: Chthoniobacterales bacterium (assembly GCA_039930045.1). Lineage (NCBI taxonomy): Bacteria > Pseudomonadati > Verrucomicrobiota > Spartobacteria > Chthoniobacterales > Chthoniobacterales bacterium. The sequence goes on from JBDSQB010000022.1 coordinate 8,704, forward strand.
AAGACCCTGACCGGCTTCAAGTATTTTCCCGATCAGGGCCAGTGGGGGCCGGGCGTCATCGCGGAATATGAGTTCTCCGTTTCTCCCGACAACGCCGATTGGAAGCTGGCGGACAAGGGCGAATTCTCGAACATCAAAAACAACCGCGTGCCCCAGCTCAAAAATTTCGCTCCGGTCAAAGGGCGCTACATCAAGCTGCGCGCCTCGCGCAACACCGACGGCAACAACGACGTCGGGTATGCCGACGTGGATGTGATCACGAACTAGCGCGTCTCGTCTCGACTCCTTTCTCTTATGCCACTTCGCCTCCATCTCTCACTCGCCGTCGTTTTGTTTTGCGCCACGGCCATGAACCTGACTTCGGCCGGTGCCGCTCCCAATAATGGCGCGGACGGGAAATCCCCGCGCGTCGTCCAGTCGCTGGATCGGGACTGGCGATTCCATCTCGGCGCGGTTCCCGACGCGACGGCCCCCGGCTACGATGACAGCGGCTGGCGACGCGTGGATGTGCCGCACGATTACGTGGTCGAGGGCAAGTTCGTCGAGAACGACCCCACCGAGAAAAAGGGCGGGAGGCCGGACTGGTTTTGGTGTCACGCCTTTTTGCCGGTCCAGCCGGCGGTCTATCGCAAGGAACTCTCCATCCCCGCGAGCAACAAGGGCAAGACCCTGTGGCTGGAGTTCGACGGCGTGTTCAACAACAGCCGCTATTGGCTGAACGGCCAGGAGGTTTACAGCCAATACAGCGGCTACACCCGGGCGCGGTTCGACATCACGAAAGCGGCGAAAGTCGGCGGCAAGAACACCTTGGTCGTGGAGCTCGATCCGCGTTACGAGGGATGGTGGTATGAAGGCGGCGGCATCTACCGCCATGCCCGGATGGTGACCCTCGATCCGGTCCACATCGCGCCGGACGGAGTCTTCGTCATGCCTCAGGTCGAGAACCCCGGCGATGGCGTGAAGGCCGATGCCGACGTCAAGATCAACACCGATCTGGCCAACACCAGCGACGCGCCTTCCAAGGCGACGATCCAGAGCGAGATCCTCGACGCCAAGGGCAAGGTCCTCGCCACAAAGTCCGTCACCCAGGCCCTCGCGGTCGGGGCCGACGCAAAGGTCACCCAATCGATTCCCCTGCCCGGAGCCACGCTCTGGTCGCTGGAGAACCCGCATCTCTACAAGCTGCGCAGCACCGTCACCGTATCTGGAAAAATTGTCGATCAGGTGACAACGAACTTCGGCGTGCGGCACATTCGCTTCGACGCCAAGAGCGGCCTCTTCCTCAACGGCAAGCACGTTAAACTCAAGGGCGTCAACATGCACCAGGACCACGCCGGAGTCGGCGTTGCCGTGCCCGACCGCCTGTTCACCTGGCGGCTCGAACGCCTGAAGGAAATGGGCTGCAACTCCATTCGCATGTCCCACAATCCGGTCACCTCCTTCCTGCTCGACGAGTGCGACCGCATGGGCATCCTCGTCATGGCCGAGAATCGCAACATGGGGGACCTCTATGTCGATCAGACGCCGAAGGACGCGCCAGCCGTCGAGCACCGTGAACTCAGCGCGCTGGTGCTGCGCGACCGCAACCACCCGAGCATCTTCTGCTGGTCGCTTTGCAACGAGCAGTGGATCTCGGGCACCCCCGAATCCGGAGCCATGGTGCGGGCGATGATGAAACGCGTCCGCGAGCTCGACCCGACCCGCCCGATCACTGCGGCGCTCAACGGCGGATTCGACACGCCCCAGGGCATCATTGGGCAAATCGACCTGATTGGCATCAACTACAACCCTTGGGCGTATGACCCCGTGCATGCGCGGTTTCCCGACATCCCGATCGTGGCCTCCGAGATCGCCAGCGAGATCGGCACGCGCGGAATCTATGCGACCGAGCATTGGGAGGACTACTACGGCGACCGCGCGCGCGGCTACGCTTCGGCCTACAGCATCACCGCCGGCCCGGCGGGACAGACCGTGGAAAAGGCCTGGCCGCCCGTCGCGACGCGGGACAACATCGCCGGCGGCTTCGTCTGGGCGGGCTTCGACTACAAAGGCGAGCCCCGGCCCTTCGGGTGGCCGGTCATCAACTGCCACTACGGCTTCTTCGACATCTGCGGATTTCCGAAGGACAGCTATTACTACTACAAGGCCTGGTGGACCAATCAGCCGGTGCTGCACGTCTTCCCGCACTGGAACTGGCCGGGCAAGGACGGCGAGGAAATCGCCGTCTGGGTGCATAGCAACTGCGACGAAGTCGAGCTTTTCCTCAATGGGAAATCGCTGGGCAAACAAACCGTCCAGCCGCTCCATCATCTCGAGTGGAAGGTGAAATACCAGCCCGGCACCCTGCTGGCGCGCGGGTTCAAGGGCGGCAAGGAGGTTCTCACCGACAAGGTCGAGACCACCGGCCAGCCCGCCACGTTGAAACTCACGACGGATCGCGCCACGATCGCCGCGGACGGCGCGGACGGCGCGGATGTCGCCGTCCTCACGGTGCAGGTCGCCGACGCGAAGGGGCGCATGATTCCCACCGCGGGCGACGCCATCGCCTTTGAAATCACCGGTCCAGGCAAGATCATCGGCGTCGGCAATGGCGACCCGTCGTCGCACGAGCCGGACCAGTTCGTCGCGACCAAGGAGAATCCGTCGCCGACCTGGAGCCGCAGTCTCTTCAACGGCCTCGCGCAGATCATCGTGCAATCCACGAAAGACGCCGGCAAAATCAAACTCACCGCGACCGGCAAGGGCCTCACGCCCGCCTCGGTCACCCTGCAAACGCAACCGTGAATTTATCTCCATCCCATTCCATGAAACGCATCAGCTTATCCCTCATCTCGTTTGCCTGCCTCACCGTATCGGCGCTGGCCGCGGATTCTCCCCGCGAGCGGCTGTCGATGGACTCCGATTGGCGGTTCGCCCTCGGCCACGCCAAAGATGCGACGAAGGATTTCGATCCTCCGGCCGATGGGTTCACGTATCTGTCCAAGACGGGATTCGGCAATGGCGCACGCGCGGAGAACTTCGACGACAGCGGCTGGCGCAAGCTCGATCTGCCGCACGATTGGGCGGTGGAGCTGCCGTTCAGCGATAAAGGCAGCAACAGTCACGGTTACAAGGCGATCGGCAAGAACTTCCCTGAGAATAGCGTCGGGTGGTATCGCAAGAAGTTCACCGTCCCGGCGTCCGATCTCGGCAAGCGCATCAGCATCGAGTTCGACGGCGTGTTCCGCGATTCCAAGGTCTGGATCAACGGCCACTTCCTCGGCGACGAGCCCAGCGGCTACAGCAGCTTCTCTCGCAACTTCACCGAGTTCCTGAACTACGGCGGCGAAAACTTCATCGCCGTGCGCGTGGACGCGTCGCAGCAGGAGGGCTGGTTCTACGAGGGCGCGGGCATCTACCGCCACGTCTGGCTCGTGAAGACCGAACCGCTGCACATCGCGAAGAACGGGACATTCGTGACTTCCGAGCTCAAGGACAAGTCTGCGGACGTGACGGCCCGCGTGGCCGTCGTGAACGAAGGCGAGGAGCCCTCGACGTTCGACATCGGGCAAACCATCCTCGATGCCTCGGGCCAAACCATCGCCACGGCACAGGCAGAACAACTCAATCTCGCGTCGGGTGCGCGCGGCGAGTTCAGCCACACGATTCCCGTCGCCGATCCCAAGCTCTGGTCCATCGACACGCCGAACCTCCACAAACTCGTCACGACGATCACCTCCGGCGGCAAGGTCGTGGATCGCACCGAAACGATGTTCGGCATTCGCTCGATCCGCTTCGACGCGAACGAGGGATTCTTCCTCAACGGCAAGCACGTGAAGCTCAAGGGCACGGACAACCATCAGGACCACGCCGGCGTCGGCGCGGCCATCCCCGACGCGCTGCAAGTATGGCGCATCGAGCAGTTGAAGAAATTTGGCTGCAACGCCATTCGCTGCTCGCACAACCCCCCCACGCCCGAGTTCCTCGACGCGTGCGACCGGCTCGGCATGGTGGTAATTGACGAGAACCGCCTGATGGGCACGACCGATTTTCACCACGATCATCTGCGGAGGCTGATCGAGCGCGACCGCAACCACCCGAGCGTCGTCCTTTGGTCGATCGGCAACGAGGAATGGAAGGTCGAGGGCGGCGACACGGGCGCGCGTATCGCCTCGACGATGCAGCGCTGGACGAAGCAGCTCGATCCCACGCGGCCCGTCACCCTCGCCATCAGCGGCGGCTGGGGGCATGGCTTCTCGGAAGTCATCGAAGTCGCGGGGTTGAACTACCTCGGCAACATGAAGAAAGGCGGCTTCACAACCGACCAATGGCACGCGCGCAAGCCGGATCAGCCGATCATCGGCACCGAGGAATGCGCCTTCAGCCAGACCCGTGGCATCTACTTCGACGACCCCGCGAATTGCCACCTGCGCGCCTACGACTGGCATCCGTCGAATGATTGGGGGTCGGACTTGGAAGCCGCGTGGAAGCACTACGCGGAACGGCCATTCCTCGCAGGCATGTGCATCTGGACCGGCTTCGACTATCGCGGCGAGCCGACGCCGTTCGGCTGGCCGGCCATCGGGTCGCAATTCGGCATCCTCGACCTCTGCGGCTTCCCGAAGGACGGCGCGTTTTATCTGAAATCCTGGTGGACCGACGAGCCGGTGCTGCACGTCTTTCCGCACTGGAACTGGACGGGTAAAGAAGGCCAGGAAATCAGCGTCTGGGCACACAGCAACTGCGATGAGGTGGAGCTTTTCCTCAATGGCAAGAGCCAGGGACGAAAGAAGATGACCAAAAATTCGCACCTCGAATGGCCCGTGAAATACACGCCCGGCACCCTGCTGGCGCGAGGCTACAAGGACGGCAAGGAAGTCCTCACGACCAAGGTGGAAACCACCGGCCAGCCCATAGCGGTGAAACTCACGCAGGATCGCACCACGCTCGCCGCCGATGGCACGGATGTCGCCGTCTTCACCGTGCAGGTCGTCGACGACAAGGGACGCATGGTTCCCACGGCGGGCAACGCGATCAGCTTCGTCCTCACCGGTCCCGGGAAAATCATCGGTGTCGGCAACGGCGATCCCTCGTCGCACGAGCCGGACCAATTTCTCGCGACCAAGGACGCGCCGTCGCCCGCCTGGCATCGCAACCTGTTCAACGGCCTTGCGCAGGTTATCGTGCAAACCACGCGCGACGTCGGCGAGATCAAACTCACCGCCACGTCCGACGGCCTCACGCCTGTAACCGCAGTGTTGAAGTCGCAACCTTGCACCCCGCGTCCATCGGTTCCATGAATTCCAATTTCCCGAAAGACAACGGAACCATGAGCAAACACAAACATTCCATTCCCTTCTATTTTGCGTGTTCGCGCTGGCCTTTATGCTTTGTCCTATGTTTGCCAAAGGGAAGTCCGACCTGTCGGTCGATATACTTACTCCTCCTCCATCCGCAGCGCCCCGGATCAATGGACCGTCGGTTTTTGGCGTCCGGCAGGGATCGCATTTCCTTTATGCGGTTCCGGCAAGTGGCAGTCGTCCCATGGAGTTCGGTGCCGAAGGTCTTCCCGAGGGGCTAAGTATTGAACCTCAATCCGACCGCATCACCGGCAAAGTTGAAAAGGCAGGGTCTATGAGGTCGTCTTGAAAGCCGGGAATGGGGTGGATTCGGCCACTCGCAAGTTCCGGATTGTTGTCGGGAAGGAAATTGCGCTGACGCCACCGATGGGCTGGAACAGTTGGAATAGTTGGGCCGTCAACGTCTATCAGGAAAAGGTGCTGGAATCTGCGCACATTCTGGTTTCGTCCGGTTTGGCCAACCACGGCTGGTCCTATGTGAACATCGACGACTCGTGGCAGGGCCGGCGGGAGGGCGCGGACAAGGCGTTGCTGGCCAACGACAAATTCCCGGATATGGCGGGCTTGTGCGCCTCCATTCATGCCTTGGGACTCAAGGCGGGAATCTATTCCACTCCTTGGATGACCTCCTACGCCAATTATCCCGGAGGCTCGTCCGACAATCCCGAAGGCGAATGGTCGCGTGAACGGCTGGGGGAGAAGGCGGGTCAGAAAATCGGGCCAATCAGTTTCGCGAAGGCGGATGCCCGGCAGTTTGCCGAGTGGGGATTCGATTATCTCAAGTATGACTGGAATCCCAATGACGTTGATAGCACCCGGGAGATGTCCGAGGCGCTTCGTTCGACGGGCCGCGATATTGTTTTCAGCCTGTCGAATTCAGCCCCGTTCGAGAAACGCAATGAGCTGTCCCGCTGGTCCAATGCCTGGCGGACCACCGGCGATATATGGGATCACTGGGAACCCAGCGAAGACCAGGCCTATCACGTTTCGTTATCCCAGATTATCGACGCCAACGAACGCTGGACGG
>JBDSQB010000023.1 GCA_039930045.1 Chthoniobacterales bacterium
ATGTCGTGCGATTTCTGGGCGTAGGCGGTGTCGCCGGTGAGATACCACATGAGCGCCAGATTATACACGGCCTGCATGTCACTCTTCCATTGGTTGAGATTTACGTCAGGGGTGCGGGAGACCGTCGCAAACGGGCCTTGCATGGTATAGGTGAGTTTGGATTGAGAACTGCTCGAGAGCTTCGCGTAGCCGTCCTTCCAAGGGTTCTGATTCAGGCTGGCCTTGAGAGTAGTCAGATCATCAAGGGAGAGCGGAACGCACGGATGGGTGTAGGCGTGGGAGGCGGAGACCATGCTGAAAAGCATGGCTACCGCAAGGATTGCGGAGGTTATTTTCATGTTTGGGGGGATATGTTGAGCTTGCCACACAACCCTGAGACAGGTCTTGCAATGGCTGTTCGCTCAAGCAGGGGGAACTACTTGGCGCCAACGTATTTGTTAAAAAATGCGAGACAACATCCTCAATATGTTCACGGTTAAACTGAATCACACTCCTGATTCGACGCAGGTGGACTGTGGTGAAGCAGTGCGATGTGGATTGCCCGTGCAACAACCCTACGACTGCGGAAGGCGGAAGTCGGCGTCCAAGACGGCATCCAAGTCTGCCATTTCGCGGGTGAGTTTTTGGTGGAGTTCCATCGCGATGGGGTCGAAGGCGGGTGTGGCGAGGATCTTTTCGACGCGTTTGGAGAGGGGGCGTTTCTCGCTGGTGCTGCCGGCTTCGGCGAGCCAGGTGGTGATGCGGAGGACGCGCGCTTGCACGTCGCGGATTTTTTCCAAGGCAGCGGCTTCGGTGATTTCCCCGGCAGCGACGCGCTGGAGCTGGCGGCACTCGAACAACCGGCAGCGCTCGGGGCGCGAGAGATAGATGGCGCACTGCGAGCCACACCAGGCGGGGCACGGTTGCTGGAAGAGATGATGGCCTTTTTTCCGCTGGATGTGGAGTCCAAGTTGAATGAAATCCTGCGGCACTTCGGCGGGTTGCAGGCGGACGTTGTGAAAGAGGACGCCGTTGCAGCAGAGGCCGCAGGCATTGCAAAGCCGGGACGCGGTGTCGGCGTCCACTTTAGAAGCGGCCGTTGATCGAGAGCGAGAGGAAGGTCTCGTTTTTCGGACGATCGACGATGGGGTTTTCGTCCATTTTGTAGCGGACGCTAAGTCCGGCGCTGAGGGCTTGGGCGAGGGCGACCGTCGATCCAGCGGAAACGGCGAAACCCTGGCCCGGCATGTTGCGGTCGGCGTTGAGCATCGCAGCGCGGAGTTCCAGTGCGGTGCCGGGAAGGACGACGTGTTGCACGAGGAAGTAGCCGGACTCGGAGAGCGGGTTGTTTCTGCCCCCGGCAAATCCGCTGCCGACGGTAAGCGTGGTATTGGAGTCCACTTTGTAAATGACGGCGTTCTCGACAAAAGCGCGGATGGCTTGGGTGCTGTCCACGGCGGTGGCGGTCTCGTAGCCAGGGTTGAGTTGCAGGGTTATCGGACTGTCGGACATGGCGTATTCCGAGGTGAGTCGAGTGGAACTCAACCCGGTTTCGTCGCCGTTGGCGGCGGTGTTTTTTTGCTGGCTGTAAGCAAACCCGACGGTGGTCTTTGGGTTGACTTTCATTTTGCCCTGCAAGGTGGCGGTCTCGTTGTGATCGGCGGCGAGCTGGTCGCTGAGGTTTTCCTGGGTCTGATAGGCGGCCTCGACTTCGATGCCTTCGCGCGGCTTCCAGTCGAGTGCGGGCCGGTTCAGCATATTCAGGTAGGCGGAGGCTTGGTCGGTCTGCCGCAAGAGCTGGATTTCCTGGGTGCGAAATCCGGCGCCCGCGCCATAGGCCAGCGAGAGCCAGGGGGTGATGGCCTGCACGACGACGAGGTGCATTTGCTGTTGCAAGGAATTGGTGACGCCCCCATCCATGGGCTGCGAGGCGGCGGTGGCGGGATCGACGGTGACGGAGACGTTGCCCTGGCGATAGGCCAGGGTCTGCGGTTTCTGCTCCTGCTCAATGGGAATAGCCTTTTCGACGCTTTGCCCGAAGCCGGTGGAGATGGCGAGGCAGGCCGCGCTAACAGAAAAGAAGGTCGCTTTCACAAATGCTGCGCCACCAAACCACATCCACCGGGCAGGCGCAATCTTCGGTTGATATTTCGTTGGCTGGACAAGGTTTGGATGTTAGTCATATCCCCTTTTTTCCGATCCTCATGCCACTCCTTTTTCGCCTGCTCTTCCTCATTTGCATGGGCGGCGTTCTTCCCGCACTGGGGAAGGAAATGGCCCAAGAGGCAGTGACGTTTTCCATCGCGCCCGCCGGGGCTTGGGTGCGCGCGGTCACTCCGCCGAAGTCTGCGGAAAAGCCGCCGCAGGGAGACGGGATCGATTATCTGCTGGTGGACAACCAGGAAAATGTGGAGCCGCGCCAGTCGTATTATCATGAGGCGCACGCAGTTTATTCGGAAAACGGGGTGCAGAATGGCTCGTCTATCTCGGTGTCCTTCGATCCGACGTATCAGAAGCTGACGCTTCACACGCTCACGGTCACCCGCAAAGGCCGCACGATGGACCGACTGGATCGCTCGAGGATCAAGCTCTATCAGCGCGAGGACGAGATGGATTATTTCCTCTACGACGGCACTTACACGGCGCAATGCCAGCTCGAGGACATCCGCGTGGGCGATGTAATCGAGTATGCCTACACCGTCGATGGCGCAAATCCGGTGTTGCAGGGGCACTACATGGATTTGTTTTCCACGAACTGGAGCAGCCCGGTGCATCGCGCCCTGGCCCGGGTGATTTATCCTTCGACGCGGAAGCTGAATTTCCAGATACGGAACAAAACCGTCGAGCCGGAAATCACGACGACCGCAGGTAAAACGGAGTGGGTCTGGGAGGAATCCGAGATTCCCGGGCGACAGGTCGATGGCTCGCTGCCGACTGGCTACTCTCCGCTCGGGGTGGTGCAGGCGACGGATTTTGCGAGTTGGAGCGAGGTGGTGGATTGGGCGCTGCCCCTTTACGAAGTGAAGCCGCCGCTGTCGTCGGAGTTGCTGGACGAGATCGACACGCTTCGCACCATCCCGGACAAGGATCGGCGCGTGCTCGCGGCGCTGCGTTTCGTGCAGGATGAGGTGCGTTATCTGGGCATTGAAATCGGACCCGGCTCACACCAACCGACGCATCCCTCGGAGGTGCTGCGGCGGCGTTTTGGCGATTGCAAAGACAAGACGCAACTCCTCGGCACGCTTCTGCGCGCGGTGGACATCGAGGCCTCGCCAGCGCTGGTCAGCACCGGGTTACAAAACGAAGTCCTCCACCGGCTGCCGTCGGCGGCGGTCTTTAATCACGTGATCCTCCGGGTGGTGACGCCGTCCGGCGTGCACTGGCTGGATGCCACGCGTTCGCAGCAGCGCGGGCCACTTTCGCAGATTTCGATTGGAGACTACGACTACGCCTTGGTGCTGCGGCTGGGCGAGACGGAGTTGACGAAATATTCTCCCCCACCCGCGTCGCTGCCGAAGACGAAAATCGTGGAAAAGTATCGCATCGGCACAGTCGGCTCAGAGTCGTTTCTCGATGTGACGAGCGAGTATCGCGGCCTGAATGCGGAACGCAGCCGGAGCTACCACCAGGAGCACGACCCAGCCGAGCTGGACAAGCAATATCTGAAGTATTACGCGAAACGTTTTCCTGGAATCCAAATAGCCAAGCCGCATGGCTACGCCGAAATGCCCGGTGAGGAAGGCTGCATTCTCACAGAGCATTATCGCATTCCAAAGATTTGGGAGTTAGGCGACACTCCGGGGAAGTATTCCTTTACGGTTCATCCGACGGACTTGGACGACGCGATGGGCGACGCGGTGAGTCCACAGCGAGACGATCCTCTGGCGATTGGCCATCCGGTGAACATCGCAGAGGAGATTCATCTGGAAATGTTTGAGGACTGGCCGCTCAACAGCAAGGACAGGCAGGTCTCAAACGCGTTTTTCCATTTTGAGCAGCACCCTAAACAACAGGGAAAACAGGTTAACATCGCCTACTCCTTTGAGTCGCTCACCGACCGTGTGGCGGTGGACGACTTGATCACATACAACGCCGCGCTCAGCCAGGCGAAAGACCACGTGGGCTACGTGTTGAGCTATACCGTCCCCACACCGCCGACGAATCGAACGACTCCCGATATAACCAAGATGAACTGGACACCGCTCCTGAGCGTCGGTTTCCTACTTATTGGCGTGTCTGTGGTACTCGCCAAACTCAACCGGGCAACGATTCGTCGCGGCCCACCGCCCCTGCCGTCGGACTACCTCCAGAATTATCACTCACTGGAAGGGCTCAGCGGATGGCTGATCGTTCTCGGGTTCGGAATCTGTGTCCGGCCCATCTATCTGCTCGTGGTTGGAGGCCAGGCGGTGTCGCAGGTGTCCAAGCTGGAAACTTGGAATCAACTAACCACGCCTGGGCTTGGCGCGTATCATCCGCTCTGGGCACCGTGGCTGCTGTTTGAGCTGACTTTCAATGGTATCGCGCTGGTCGCCAGCGTGTTTATCGCCATCTGGTTTTTTAAAAAAAGAGCCATCTTCCCGAGGAGCCTCATCATCTTCCTGAGTTACTGCATACTGGGCGCTTTGGTGGATTATTTGTTTGGCCTGAATATCCCTGCCGCCAAGACTTCGCTGCCAGAGTCTGCCAAAACTTTGGGTCAAAACGTCTTCGGAGCCGCGATTTGGATTCCTTACCTGCTCGTCTCGCAACGCGTGAAGGAGACGTTCCGCTTCTGAGCCATTTTTCCTCCTTGGCAGTGCCGCCGTTTTCGACAAACTGAACCCCTTTTTTCAACACCATCCAACTCCCATGAAAGCCCACGAGATCTACCAACGCATTTCCCCCACCCTGAACGAGCAATTGCTGACTGCTCTTTTTGCCAGCGACAAGCCGGCTTACAAGGCGACTTTGGTCGCACTCGGCAACCAGCGGAAATTGCGCCCGGTCTATTTGGAGCGCAAGCCGCGCGCGGAGCGTCACGCCTGGATGCAGACGGCGATGAGCCAGAAAGTGAGCGACGAAATTGCGCTGAATCTGCTCCAGTTCTGGCTGCTCACTTCGCAGCAACCGATGCTGACCGATTTCCTCGATGCGCTCGGCATCAAGCACGATGGAAAAGGCGCAGTCGAGGAAATGCCCGAGTCGCCGGACCGGGAAAAACTGGCGGGTGCGATTGAAATCTTGCTCGGCAAATACCCGCACGAAAATGTGGCCGTCTATCTGCACACTTTCCAGAGCATGAACGATCCGCTCTGGGCTCCGCTGGATGAAATTCTGGCCAGCGAACCGCGGCTGGCATTGCCGTCAAAGTAATCTAACTCGACTGAAAACGAAAAACCGGACGCAGGGTTTCCCCCACGTCCGGAATCGTTACCTAAATTAGTCAGACCTTACTTTTCGTAGATCTGATCGAAAGTCCCACCGTCGGCAAAGTGGGTTTTCTGAGCCTTCCCCCAGCCGCCGAAGTCGGCGATGGTGACGAGCTTGAGCTTGGCAAACTTGTCAGCGTATTTTGCTGCGGCGGCTTCGGAGGTTGGGCGGTAGAAGTTTTTACCGATCAGATCCTGCGCCTCGTCGGAGTAGAGATATTTCAAATACTCACGAGCCGGAGCCAGAGTGTCGTGCTTGCCAACATTTTTGATGACCAAGGCCACGGGCGGCTCGGCGAGGATGCTAAGTGATGGGGTGATAATCTCAAACTTGTCGCTGCCGAATTCCTTCAATGACAGATAGGCCTCGTTTTCCCAGGCGAGCAAAACGTCGCCAATCCCGCGCTGGACAAACGTGGTCGTCGAGCCGCGCGCGCCGGTGTCGAGCACGGGCACGTTTTTGTAGAGAGCCTTGATGAACTCCTTCACTTTGGCCTCGTCGCCGCCGGATTTTTCTTTCTCATAAGCCCAGGCCGCGAGGTAGTTCCAGCGCGCGCCACCAGAAGTTTTCGGGTTGGGCGTGATGACGGAAATTCCGGGTTTCACAAGGTCGTCCCAGTCTTTGATGCCCTTCGGATTACCTTTCCGAACGAGGAAAACAATCGTCGAGGTGTAGGGCGAGCTGTTGTGCGGCAGGGTGCGCTCCCACTCTTTATAGACGAGACCTTTTTCTGCGAGGATGTCGATGTCGTAGCCGAGCGCGAGGGTGACGACGTCGGCTTGGAGACCGTCGAGAACGGCGCGGGCCTGCTTGCCGGAACCGCCGTGCGACTGATCGATCTTGATGTCCTGGCCGGTGGTCGCCTTGTAATGCGCGGCGAAGAGTTTGTTGTAGTCCGCGTAGAGTTCGCGGGTGGGATCGTAGGAGACGTTCAGGAGTTTAACCTGCGCCTGCGCCACCCCGGTGAGGGCGAGTAGAAGGGTTAGGATAATGAATTTTTTCATGGGATGATTTTGAGTTGAGTTAGGTTGTTATCTTAGAACTTAAAGTTGAGATCGACTTGCACGGCGTTGTAGGTGTTGCGATTGGCGAGTCCGAACTGATCGGACAGGTTGTCGTCGAGGTTGTAGGTGACGAAGCCGGTGAGCGCGAGGGATACGGCGTCGGTGATGCCGTAGGTCGTGCCAAATTTGAAGCCGCGGGTGTTGAGTTTGCCGCCAGCGAAGTCGGAGTCGTTCAGGTTGGGATCGACTGAGGCGAGGCCGGTTTCGCGGTAATTTGCGAAGAGCGTCCAGGCGCCCTTGCCTTTGCCCGCACCGATTTCAAAGCCAGCCAGCCAGGCGAGCGCGTCCTGATCGGTAAAGCTCCGCTGCTGGGTTGTCGCAACGGGAGTCACCAGACCAGAGCCGGTCGGGATCTGCAAGCCGAAGCCATAGACATCATCATAACGTTTGTGGCCCGCGGTGTTGTAGGCGAAGTCCCAATAGAACCGGCCTTGGAGTGAGCCGATCGGGAATTTGATCTCGCCCGGGGCGGTGACGATGGCCAGATCACGCGTTTCCCCCGAGACGGAACCCGTGGAAACGGTAATCGCACCCGTGACGGGGTCCGTGGTGAAGTCGGCGATGCCGTCGTTGTTCGCATCGATGCGACCCACAGCTCCGGTGAATGGCGTGGTGTTGTTCGCCTGAATGGCGGTGGCGCTGCCATCACCGCCCACGTCGGCCGCGTTATAGATGATGAAGCCCGGAGCGAAGGTGATCGAGGTCTTGTTCTCAAAGGTGTAGCTGCCCACGAGCTGCGCGACGAATTGGTAGGCGTCGTTCTTGGCGTCGCCATTGACGGCGGCCTCGTTGTTGTTCGTGTCATAGACGAATTGACCCGCTACGAGGGAGAGCTTGAAGTTGCCCCAGTCGCTGCCCGAAGTGCCAGCCGTGTAGCTTACGATGCGCTTGCCGTCCTTGCCGTAGCCGGCGGTTTCCTGTCCTGCGGAACCGCTGGAGCTAAAGACTTTATCCAATGCGACGGACTCGGTCAGGCCGTAAGGGCTAATGTCTGGGTCCCAGACGAGGTCGGTGGTGTAGAAGGGATTTTTCTGCTTGCCTGCAACCAAGGTGCCCCAGTCGCCGATGTTCACGCCGAGGAAGAGACGATTGATGAAGATCGCGGAATCGGTGTATGCTGGCTGTACAGTTTCATTGGCTCCGTCTGCCGCCTGACCGGTCTCGATCTGGACGCCGCCGAAGAAGTTGTTCGTCAATTTGAAGTCGGCATTCAAGCGCAGGCGATAACGGAAAAAGCTGCGTTGCGTGACATGATCCGCACCCGCGGTCTGGGTTTGCTGGTCGTCATACTGATAACGAAAACGTCCGTCGCCATAGAGTTTGAGCTCGGTCACCGGACTGGAGATGTTCAGTTTTCCAGCGGAGGTGGTCTGATAATCTTTCACAAGATCCGCGCGCAAGTCCTCGGCTTCCTGATCATTGAGGATGCCTTTCTGGACGAGTTTGTCGATGAGTGGACCGCTGTCTTGTGCATGGATGGAGGCAATGCCGCCGGCCAGCAAGTTAATGGCGATGAGTGGGATGAGTTTACGTTTCATGAAGTTGAGGTTGTGTTTTGTTGATTAGGCAGAGAGTCGCTTTAGCAACTCTCCTGTTGTAATCATCACCAGTTTAGTAGTCTTTGCAAACAGAAAGTTTTCGCTTTTTATTTGATGCCTGTTTTGCTGCTCTTATTGCGTCCGCAGCATCGCGTAAACGTAGATGTTCACCAGCATCCGCATGCTGTCCCGGCGCGACGTCCGGGTCTCCTCCATTCCATCCCAGCCACATTGCAAACCGCTGAAACTGATCACGCCGACCAGACGTGAGTTCCATTCGATTCCGTAGAGTCCGCGACGCACCCATTCGTAAGTCACGTTCGTGTGCGGCGGTCCGCCTGGAATGTGGAAAAAAGCATCGTAAATCGGGTGATTATTCGGCAGCGATACCACGTGCGCCTCGGGAAGAATCACCGCGAGCGCGCGGACTTGATCGTCATAAAACCCGTCCACGGAGGGAGTCACATCGTGATTGATGCAGGCGTCGATCAGCAGAAAGCCGCCGCGCCGAATGTATTCGCCGATGTTGTGCTGCGCGGTGGCTGACCGGACGGTGTGAATCCCCTGCGTGAAAAGAAATGGGTAGGCACACATTTCCTCGAGGTTCTCGACATCGGCCGTCTCCCAGTTTGGGGCGATGTTCAGCGTCGTGTTCTCCCGAAAAAACCGCATCAGCAGCGGGTCGCCAGTGGAATGACGCATCCAATGCGGACTCGACGTTTTTAGCCGGGCCCAACCCACGCTGTCGCCTCGCAACTGATCCATGTCCGCCGCACGGCCACTCGTGAAAACCGTCAGCAAAACCAAAGTGAAAATCTTCCAGTTCATAATAATTTCATCCAGCGGCGAGTGAGTAATTCTGTGCCATAAATCACGAGTAGCAGCCCTAGAAACCATTTCTGATTCCAAAGTGGACTGGAATGTTTCTCCTCAGCCGCGATCACTGCGGACTGCTGTTGAAACACCGGATCGTCCTCGATTAATTTTCCGCCGGTGCTCTCCGCCAGCCGTCGCAAACCCTCCACATCGGCGGGCAGATTGGCAGTTTCCATCGTTTGCGGCTGCTTCGTCACCGCGAGGGAAATGCGGGCCTGGCCACCTGTGGCATCGACAGCGCGGATTTCCCAGCGACCGTCCAGATCGGGATTTAACTCGACTTGCCAGCCCGCCGACGCGCCGCTGGATCGCACGGGAAGCGGCTGCGGATCGCCATTTGGAGCCACCGCAATGACCTTTGGCAACGCCACGGCTGAAGCACCCTCCAGTCGGAAAGTTATCGGATGATTCACCGTCGCCGGTGCCGAGTCTTTCACCAGTCGCAGCCCCTGCCCGCTCGCAGGTGTGAGCGACAGAAAAAGCTGCTGCCAGAACTTCTCCACGGCTTTGCTCTCGTGCGGCAGCGACATTTTCCAGCGCCAGAGCAGATCGGTCGTGAGCGCCACGGTAAAGCCATCGCCAAATTGCTCACGCGCCAGCAGCACACGGTGCGTGCGCCCGTCGGCCTCGACATCTTTCGGGTGCACCGCAAGCACTTCCGCGCCAGCCTTCACGTGACGGACCGGCGCGTATTCGCTGAAGTGCGGGATGCTCGCGGGTCCTTGCCGGAAAACAGTTCGCCTATTCGCGAGCGCGCGCCGCCCGGCGGGAGCGTGTAAGGGAGTAATTTCGCCGCATCGCGATGGTACTCGCCATTGTTAAAACCCTGATAGGCCTGGCGCACATTCCTTATTTGCTCATCAAACCCGCGCGAGGCCGCGTCCTCCGGCGACGCGGTTTTCGCGGACTCGAAGATCACCGGCAGCATCTGCTCCACGGCCGTTCCAGCGTAACGCGCGGTCGCATTCGCATCGGGCGCGATGAACAGCACCCCGCCGCCACCCCGGGCGTATTCGAGAAGCGCCTGCTGCTGCGGCATGGAAAGTTGATCAGCAAAAACGTGGGCCAGCACGACGATTTGATATTTCTGCAAGTCCTCCGCGCGGCTGGGCAAGTCGCTCAACGTCGCCAGTTCACTGGAAGTCGAGGCCGACATTTTCAAGCCCAGTGCCGGGTTGATGATGCTCGTCACGCGAAAGCTGTCGTCGTCGCACAGGGCGGAAAGGAGGAAGCGATAACCCCATTGCAGCGCGCCCTGATAATACAAAATATCCACCTTGGCCGCGTTGACGACTTGAGTGGTGCCGCCGGCCATTTGCTGATTCGTCCCCGACCCGATGCGAAATTCGAGCGGAAGCGGACCCGGCTCGGCGGCGGTCACGGGCACCGACCACGGGAAGGTGTTCAGACCCGGATGAACCTTGAATTTTTGCGACGCGAGCAGAGTCGGGCCGCTCCAGAGTTCCGCCGGAATCTCGTGCTCGCGCGAGGTGGCGATTTGGAGAACGCTCTGCGCGGTAAACTTCGTCTGGCGCAACACTTTGGCCGGGAGGCGGATGTCGCTGATGCCCATGAATTCGCTCACTCGCAGGCGGTTTGTTCCGGGCACGAAATAGAGCGGCACCGCCCGGCGCTGGGCTTCGGCGGTCAGTTTTTGGGCGTCAGTTCCAGTCGTATCGAGGCCATCGGTCAGGCAGACGACCGCGCCCGGACCGGACTCCAGCGCCTGGGTCAGCGCCTGATAGAGATGCGTCTCGGGTCCGGGCTGCGAATCGTTTGTTGCCTTTTCCAGGCTGCCAGTTTCCTGCAGACCGCTGCTGAAACGATACCAGGCCGTCTTGGAAAACTTTTCCTGCGCCTCGGAAATGTGACGCGCCCAGATGCGGCTGGCGTTTTTCAGCCGCAACTCGCCACGTTGATCGGCGGTGTTCATGCTGTCGGAGCGATCCACCACGACCGCGAGCGTGCTGTGATCCGGCTGGATCGGTTCCGTGGAAATCACGCGGGTGGGATTCGCCAGACAGAGGAGCAAGGCCAGAACCAGAGCGATGCGAAATGCCGCCAATATCCAGCGGGCGGCCGGGCTCAACTGGCGCAAAGTATGACGATACAAACAGACGACGAGCACGCTGCCCGCCACGGCGATCACCCCGAAAATGCTCCAGGCCAGCCACGGGGAAAGACCGCCGAGCCAGCCGCCAAACTGCCATTCGAGTGCGATCTTCATGGCGTGGGCGTGGGCGTCGCCTCCGTCGGTATGGGCGTGGCTGAGTAGTCGCGGGAGAGCCATTCAAAGTAATCCGCCACCGCGCCCCGATAGGCGGCGGGAGCCAGAGCCGGATCGGCGGTGGTGAGCTGGTACTGACGCTGCATGGTCTGGAGGTGGGCTCGCAGGAGGGCGATGGCACCTTGCAGCGGCGTCTCGATAATGGGGTAAACCTTCTGAAAACGCCCAAACCCGGAAGTGATGTCGCGGGGGGCCGTTTTTATGGCCGCATGCAGGGCGGAACCCTGCGGGACTTCGTCCTCGACGGCGAGACTTTCCTGCTGGAGCTCGTTCATAAGCTGATCGGCAAATTCATCGAGTTGAGTCGTGCTGGCAGAGCCGCCGTTCCCACCCCCTCCCTGGCCTTGTCCCTGTCCCTCTGAGCCTTTTCCCTGACCTTCGGAACCCTGGCCTTGTCCTTCTGAATCTTTGCCGGTGCCAGGCTGATCCGAGTTTGGTTTCAATCCGTTTTCAGCCAGACGCTGCATGTTGGCTTGGGTGCGCTCCATTTGTTGAATCAACTTGGCGAGCTGTTCAGGCGAAAGTGGACCCGGAGCCCGGGTCTTCGCGGCGCGCTCCGCCAAGGCATCCAGCCGGGTGGCGGCGGTCTGGCCGGGAGCCTCGTCGCGCGGGTGTTTGCGCAACTCATCGAGCGCTTTTTGGAGATCCTTGTCGTTGAGCGCCTTCGCCAATTCCATCATGCGCGCCGCGGCTTCGGCGCTTCCGGTCTCCTGCTGCCGGGCGGCGGCTTCGGCGAGAGCGGCCCGCGTTTCAGCCGCTTTCTTCGCCGCTTGATCGACCTTTTCCTGCGCGCTCTCCTGCGATTTTTGACCGGCGGCACTACGGGCGTCATAGGCGGCGTCGTTGAGATTTTTCATCGCTTCGGCAAGTTGCTTTTTGGCCTCTTCCTGGCCCTGACGATTCATGGCTTCGAGCGCCAGCTTCAGCTCGCGGGCCGTCAGCGCCGCCGGTTCGCGAGCGGCGGGAACATCCGCAGCATCGAGCATTCGCAGCGCATTCATTGCCGCATCGCGCCCCTGGGTGAGATGGCCCACGATCTCGGCGGTGAACACTTTCCCATTGAGCAACGCCCCAACGCGCTGGCTGATCTGCGTCTCGCGCTCCGGAAATGTGCCGTCGATGGTGTTCGGATTTTTCTTCGCCTCAGGCGTCGCGGCTGGAGTCGGTTCGGCGTCCACTTGGGAAAGATCGCCCGCAAGACGGATTTGCTCCTTAACGAGAAGATCGAGTTCGCCCGCCTTGGTCTCGAAACGCTGCTTCAACTCCAGTTCCTGCTGCCGTTTGAAAGGATCCTCGGGCCCTTTCGGAGGCTTGCCGCGGCCTTTGGCGACGACTTTGACAAAAAACTTTTCCACCTCGGTGATCAACCCCAATGCCTTTCCCTGCGGCACCTGCGCAGGTTGGTTCTGCGTCGCGGTGATTTTTTTCGCCGCATCGGCCATAAAGGGACGCGTCTGAGTGATGAGATGGACGATTTCCGCAGGCGCACCAAGCTCGATGAGTTGCTGAATGACCTCGCCGGTCTTGGTGTCGAGTGCTGCCTGATCGGTGCCGACGCGGGTGTTTTCCTTGCGCCAGCCGGGATTTTCGTGGCCGAGATCGGTGTGGCCGAGGAGGAAATTTTCCTTAATCAGCCGGAGTTGAGCTACTTTTAGTGCCGCGATCAGCGCCTGTCCGGAGTTCCCATCGCCGCCGGGTATCTCGGCGATATCCTCGCGGAAGGGTTTCACTTGGATGAATTGCACCGGGGAATTCGTCGTAGGCAGCGCCCGGGGATCGATCCGCTGCGCCCGCAAATGATACGAGACGATGTCGAACGGCTGCACTTCGAGCTGATCGAGATAAATGGAGGCGTCGATGGCGTGGCTGCCTTTTTTGGAAAGTTCGGGAATGCCCACCGGCACTTTCAGCTTGGGCTCGCCGTTCACTTCCATCTCCAAAACAAGGTCGCGCAAACCGGTTGCGGAGTCGGCGACGGCTTGCAAAGGCACCTCCTCGATGGGCGACGCCTTGGTTTCCGCCTCGGGCGTTTTCCAAGTGATGCTGGCTTTCGGCAACGCGGCTGGCGGCGGCGTTTTCGGGGCCACCACGACGGGGCGCACCCAGGGCCGGGTCCAGCAAACGAGTGTGACGAAGTGCCCGAGAAGAAGGAGAAAAATCGCGGCGGCCAGCAGGAAAAGAGGCCAGCGATGCGGGCGCACCGGCGTGTGACTGAGAAATCCGTCGGTCTCCTCGCGCTGCACGCGGGCGATGGGACTCGTGTCGTGGCGGAGCGCGGCGGCGGTCTCGATCCGGTTTTTGGCGTTGAGCGTGGCGTCGAGTTTTTGGGCGGTCCGCGCGAGGCTGTGACTCCGCACGAGCCAGACGACGAAGGCAGCGATCACAGTCAGTCCGACTCCGCCAGCCCACCAAGCCGGCAGGTGCTGCCAGCGCTCGATTTTTGTCCAACTCGGATGCAGTTTCCACGATAGGGCGAGCGTCGTGGCCAGTCCGCCAGTCAGAATGCCCAGCGGCCAGCCGAGTCGCATCCAGCGGTATTGCTGGCGAAGCCATTGTTCGGTTTGGGGAGTGCTCATGAGTTACATTGAGGTGCGATTGGCGAGGGCGAGTTCGGCAAGCAGGGCGGCTCCGCAGAGGGCGAGCAGCCACCACCAGAGGCGCTGCTGGTTCTCGGCGATCTCGCTGCTCACGGGCAAAACGGTACTTTGAGTGGACTGCGGTTTCGCCGGTTCGGTGGATTGCATACTGGCGAGCTGGCCAATGTTCGGCCATGGAGCGAGATCAGATTCTTCAGCGGGAACATTCACCGCAAAGACGCGCCGCGTGGAGCCACTGACAAATTCATAGAGCCCCGGCACCTCGGCTCGCACGCTCCCATTTACCGGACGCGGCGGCTGCGAAACGGGCCCGTCGATGGCAGTCCAGGTCCCCTCACCCGCGATTGGAATGGAACTCCCGACCCGCCAGTCTGCGCGCGTGCCGCCGAACGAACCCAGCCAGCGCACGGTCTGGTGAACGAACGGCACAAACGATGGCTGCGTCGTCCAGTTGGTGGACTCGCGGTCCAATGAAAAACCAGCCAGAAAAATGCGGCGTCCGTGGTCGTTGCAGGAGGCCAGCGCCATCACGCCGTCAGACCAGTTCGCCACTGCGGACAACGCGTCGCCGCTGAGATTAAACCCGCGCTTGAACTCCACCTCCAGCAGCGGAACCAGACTGTCCCCGGCGAAGGCGGTGAGAATCGGATGCTCCGGGTCCCAGTCCTGCAAATGCCCCGGAATTTCCGTCTCGGGACGAGCCGTGACTTGGATGCCGCGGGCCTTCAGCCAAGCCGTCTGCTCGGGCGAGCCATCGAGAAAAATCCAGAGCGCACCACCGGCATCCGCGAAATGATTCAGCCGCGCCGGATCGCGAAAAGCGTCGCTGCCGCGCAAGATGACGACCGCCCCGGCGGGCCATTCTGCGGCGGGTAATTTGCCAGGAGCCATCGCGCCCGCACCGAGGCGTTTCGTGGAGTTGAGCGCGTGTTCGAGGAAGTCGGTGCCGCTGGTGGAATCGAGCAGAACGGGACTTGCATGGGGATCAGCGCGGGCCAGCCAGAAGGTGTTGTCGGCGGCCAGATCGTCGTCATCGAGCGCCACGTGCCATCCATCCACGGGCGATTTCGGCAAGGGAACGACGATTCTGTTTTCGCCTTTCTGGAGCGAGATTTTTTGGGTCGCGATCAACTGTTTTCCCGAGGAAATCGTGAGCCGCCGTGACTGCTCTTCCGGCTCGAAAAGTTTCACAGTCACCCGCAACTCGTCCCGGCCTGCCGCCGAACTTTTTTCCACCGCAGTGATCGCGGCCTGACTCGTGGACTCCCGCGGCATTGGCGAAAAGCGGAGTTGGATTCCATTCGGCAGCGGCTTTTTTAGGTCCGCGCCCATCCAACCGAGGCGCTGCTCGTCGGCCACCCAGATGAGTGTTTTCGATTCCGCTGGGTGCGCCTCCAATGCCTTCGCCGCCATCCGCAATGCCTCGGAATAATGCGTTTTCTCGAACCCGGGCTTGGCATCAATCAAGGCCGAACCCACAGCGCTGAGATTCTCCGTCACCGGCACGAGCCAGCTCGGATTCGGATGCATCAGGAGGACGCCCGCCTGATCGCCGGGATGGAGTTCGCCGAGTTGATCGAGCGCCCAGGCGCGGCCCTGACTCCAGCGCTCGCCCGCCTGCATGCTCATGGAATTATCCATGGCGATCACCATCACCCGTCCATGAGTCGTGCGCGCATCCTGCCAAAATGGCCGGGCAAACGCGGCCGCGAGCAGACCGAGAATGAGGCAGCGCAAAGCTAGCGTGAGCCAGCGCATGAGCCGGTGACGATTCGTATCGCGGACGGCGCTCGGGCCGAGAAAACGCAGCGTGGAAAAGCGCACAATAGCCTTGGGCCGGCTGCGCAGAAAATGCAGCGCGATGGGCAGCCCACCAAGAGTCCGCCCGCCAAAAATCCGGGAAAAAGCCAGTTCATCGGCGCGGCCTCCGTTGCGCCAGATAGCTGGCGAGCGCGTCGATCGGAGTACGGTCGGTGCGCAGCCGGCAGGTTTCGCCTCCGACACCACGAAACAGCTCGTCGAGGTCGGTGCAAAATGCACCGAAACGTTCCAGGTAACCTTTCCGAACCGACGGCGCATCGAGCTTCAACTCGGCCCCGGTTTCGGCGTCAGTAAATTTCCCGCCGGCAGTGAAATCGAAGTCCACTTCCTGCGGGTCGAGCACGTGCAGGCCGATGGTTTCGTGATGATCGTAGCGCAATCGTCGCAGGGCCGCGGCCAGCAGCGCAGGCTCCTCGTAGAAATCACTGGCGATCACCACCATCGAGCGTGCCGGGATGACTTCGGCGAGATCCTCGAGGGACTTGGCGAGGGCGGTTTTCCCACCCGTTTTGACGACTTCCAAGCGACCCACGAAGGACCGCCAGTGCGGCACGGAAGAACGGGCGCGCATGAAATCGCTCAGCTCCGTGCCCGCCAGCCCCAGGCCAAAAGCGTCGCCCTGGCGCTGGGCCAGAAGTCCGATCGCAGCGAGGACGATCCGGGCGTATTCCACTTTGCGCAGCAGGCCGGGCTGGGTGGAAAAATCCATTGAGCCGCTGGTGTCGAGCACTAGGAATACGCGCAACTGCGTTTCCTCCTCGTATTGCTTGATGTGCAGCCGATCCGTCCGGCCATAGAGCCGCCAGTCCACCCGGCGCAAATCGTCGCCGAGCTGGTAATCGCGATATTCCGCAAACTCGACCGACGAGCCTTTCTGCGGGCTGCGATGTTTCCCACTTAGGAAACCCTGCATCATATAACGCGCCTGCAATTCGAGCGTGGGCAACTCGGCCAGCAGCTTCAAATCCAATGGCGGCAACGACTGGAGCGGCACCTCATTCGGCAACGGCGGCGGCCTGCGCGTGCCCCGGACGGCAGCGCTAAAATGCGGCAGCGGTGGAGGTTGCGCGGGCATCGGAGTTGGAGCGTTTCTAGCGGACAGTTTGCAGCAGCTTGTCGATGATCGTGTCCACGGTCTGGCCATCGGCCTCGGCGCGATAATTTGTGATCAGGCGATGGCGCAGGACGAGCTTGGCGGCGCGCTGAATGTCCTCTTTGGCGACGTTGAAACGCCCGTCGAGCACGGCGAACCCTTTCCCCGCCAGCGCCAGATATTGCGACGCGCGCGGACCCGCGCCCCATTGCACGTAGCGTTTCACAAAATCGGGAACGCCGTTTTCCCCGGCGCGGGTGGCCTGCACGAGCGACACGGCATATTGTGCGACCGACGGCGCGACCGGCACCTGGCGGACGGCTTTTTGGAGAGCCAGCATCTCGGGTCCGGTCCAGACTTTTTGCAGAGTCGCTTCGGAGTCGCTGGTCGTTTCCAGCAGGATGCGCACCTCCTCGGCGTGCGACGGGTAGCCGACCTGGAGGTTAAACATAAACCGGTCGAGCTGGGCCTCGGGCAGCGGATATGTGCCCTCCTGCTCGATGGGATTTTGCGTGGCCAAAACGAAGAATGGCGCAGGCAGATCGTAGGTGCGACCGGCCACGGTCACGCGGCGTTCCTGCATCGCCTCGAGCAAAGCCGCCTGCGTTTTGGGCGGAGTTCGATTGATCTCATCGGCCAGCAGCAGGCTCGCAAAAATCGGTCCCGGAACGAACCGGAACTGACGCTGGCCGCCGTCTTTTTCCTCAAGAATTTCCGTGCCCGTGATGTCACTTGGCATGAGGTCGGGCGTGAATTGGATGCGCTGAAATGGCAGGTCGAGGATCTCGCCGAGGCAGCGTACGAGAAGCGTTTTGGCCAAGCCCGGAACGCCGATCATGAGGACGTGGCCTTGCACCGAGAGGGCGACGAAGAGGTCGCGAATGATTTCCTCCTGGCCGATGATGCGTTTGCCGAGTTGCTCGGTTAGCTGGCGATAACGCTCCGGGACGGTGCGCAGGATTTCGATGTCGGCTTCAGTGGCTTGGCTCATAATGGTGTGTGGGAAAATGTTAGTGCTGGGCGGCGTCCCACTCGCGGAGCGCTTGACGCAACGCCGCGTAATCGGCGGCGGGGACGAGGGGTTGATGGAGTTCGAGAAGGGCGGTGCGTTCGATGGTGTTCGCATCGACCTGTCGCCAGGTGATGCTGAGTTTTTCACCTGCCACTTCCTTTTGCCAGGCAGCCGGGAGCGCGGGCGGCTTCGCTGTATAACGCAGCAAAACGGTTTGTCTTAGAGACATCGGCTGGCCGT
The DNA here is from genome assembly GCA_039930045.1 of Chthoniobacterales bacterium. Classification (NCBI taxonomy): domain Bacteria; kingdom Pseudomonadati; phylum Verrucomicrobiota; class Spartobacteria; order Chthoniobacterales; species Chthoniobacterales bacterium. Next base: position 17,920 of record JBDSQB010000023.1, read on the forward strand.
CGTTCAGGAGCAGCGGACGATCCCGTTGCGGCGGACTGAAAAGGGCGCGGTCGCTGAAGTTCGCCGGCGGGAGTGCAGCGGAGCCAGAGACGACTTTGGTTCGTATCTGGGCGGCGGCGCGCAGGTCGCTCACGTCGCCGATGACTGCATCGGAAAAGTCTGCGGCGGGCCAGAGTTCGGTGGCGATGTGATAAATATTAAACTGCCGTTGCTGCGGTGTGATGCCGCGAAACTGCCGACGCAATCCGTCTTCCGCAAAACCCGTCGCGACGCGCGTCCAGGTGCCCGACCAGCCACCGTTTTCCAGTTGAGTTAGATTCCAATCATCGTGCGTTTCGCTGCCACTTTTGTTCTGACTGGAGACGGTTTTGAACTCCGCCTTCGTCGGAGTGAAAACGAGTCCGGCGCGTCCGTAATCACCCGGCGGCACAAATCCGAAGGGTGCCGTGCTGTCGGTCGAGTCGAGCCAGAGATCGTCCGGCTGGTCGGTTCCGGGCGCTCCGGGAACGAGGCAAATGGCGTGGTTAAATTGCCAGCTTGGAAAATTCACATCGGTAAACGAGCCGCGATTCAGCAGGACGAAACGCGCGTCGATTCCCTGCGAACGCAGCATCGCGCCGAGGAGATTGGCCTTGTCCTTGCAGTCGCCGTAACGATTCGCCAGCACTCGCGCCGGGGTGCGCGGACGGAACCCTTGGACTCCGATCTCGACCGCGATGTAACGCAGGGCGGAAACAAACTCGAATGAGCGGTGAATCTTTTCCCGTCGCGAGGGAGCGTTCGTCACAATGGACGCGGCGGCCTTTTTTACGGTGTCGTCGATGGCGTCCGAGTCCTGCGCCAGGCGCCGATACCAGGCGGCAAATTCCTCCCACGACGGCAGCGAACTGATCCCGAGCGACACTTCCCAAAGCGGTGCGGGCGGGTCGCCGGGGAGATTCTCGGCGGCGGGCAAATGGTCGAGTTGCCAGCTAAAAATGCGGCGTCCATTTTCCACGCGTTCATTGGATTTCGACTCGAAATGATTCAGCGCCACGCGATAGGCGGGCTTCTCCGGCACGCGCACGTCGAGGCTGGTTTTAAGGATGGGCACGGCGCGTTGCAGTGGCAGATTTACGGAAACGTGCGGCAACGTCGCGTCCAGAATCTGACGCGTGCGCCAGCCGACTTCGACCACGCAACCAGCTCCGGTTTCGGGCAGATAAACCATCGGGGCCGCCGAGTCTCCGCTCTCATCAGGCGTGGTCGTGCCGGGGAGTTTGGCCGGGTTGAAAGCAATGGAACTCCCATCGGGATGAATCACTCGCGCGTATTCGAGTTTGGTCGTAATGGCGGGCGGAGCCTGCGGCAGAAAATAGTTCGCCCAGTCATCAGCGGCGTCCTCGCGGGCAATGAAAACGCGCATTTTCGTCAGTTGATCCGTGGTGCGATCCTCCTCAACGGTGAACCCGAGTTTTTGCTCGAGCACGATGGCGGAGTAACCTTCCGGATTCGGCACCGCCCGCGCCTCGGCGATGATTTTCTGGGTTTCCGCAGTCGCGGGCTGATGCTCCCATTCGGCGGTGGGGTCCTTGATTTTAACCTGAATGTCCTGCGCGCTCGGGGCGTCGTCACCGGAACTGACGGTGAAAGTGGTTTCTGGTGCAGCCTCCAGATTCACCCCAAACGGTGGCTCCAGGATTTTGCCCGTGGCCGGGTCCGCGAGCCGTGCGTGCTCGATTTGAGCCAGACTCGAATGGGTGTATTCCTGACTGGTTAATTCCGCCGCACGCGCCGCCGTCCAGGCGATGGACGCCTTGGGATTTTCCGCCAAGGCCTCGATCCAATGCGCCGGGAAACGCGGTTGATCCGATTCGCCGCCGCCTTTGGTCGCGGAAATCACGGTGCGTTTCGGGTTCTGCAAAAGCGGCAAAAAAGCCCCGCTCTCGCTCGTGGCGATGAAGACCGTTTGCCGCGCTGGAATCGCGTCGAGCGTTTCCTGAATATCCTTCGCGGTGAGTCGCGGTCCGCTCACCTGAAACGCCGGAACTCCGCCCTGCGACTTTCCAGAATGCCCGTAAAGCACCAGCCAGAATTCGTCCGACTCGGGAGTGTCGGCGGCAGCGCGCAGTTTTTCCAAAATCTGGTCACGGCTGACTTTGCCGGTCAGGAGTTCGATTCGATTCGCCGGAATGCCGCGTTCGGCGAGGAGGCGTTTCGTTTCGAGTGCAAGCCGCTGAAATTCCTCGGCGTTGGCGGAGTTGCCCGCGATGCCGGTGACGATCAATGCCTGTGACGCCGCCATCGAAACGCATGGCAGTGCGACGAGAAAAACTGCCAGCAATCGGGGGAACGACTTGATCACTGAATCGGATTACAGACTCCGCCTTCGGTACGCAAGCCGCGACTGGGGAAAATGCGTCGAAATGAAGTTCTTTGGCTTGACATATATTGATACTTTGCCAATTATACAATTATGCCAACCGTCAACGCTTCGGTTCCTCAAAAGACTTCGGCTGACTTCCAAAACGCTGCTCTTGTCTTCAAAGCTCTGAGCAACCCACATCGACTCCTGATCGTGGATGCTTTGGGACGCGGAGAACGTTCGGTCGCTGAATTAACCGCTCTCGTAAGCATCGATATGTCCACCGTTTCCAACCACCTCTCTGTTTTGCGCAATGTTGGCATCGTCACTGCCGACCGCCGCGGCACTCAGATTTTTTACTCACTTCGGAAACCGTGCCTGCTGAACATCTTTTGCTGCCTTGAGGAATTTCATGGGGAGTAACGCAAACAGCTAATACTATGAAAACCATCCAAGTCTATGACCCGCCCATGTGCTGCTCGACCGGCATTTGCGGCACCGACATTGATCCTGATCTCGTGAACTTCGCCGCGATGCTCGCGCAACTCGGCGCGCGCGGCCTCAAAATCGAACGCTACAATCTCGGCCAGCAGCCGATGGCTTTCGCGCAGAATCCCGCGGTCAAGTCGCTACTGGAGAAGGAAGGCACGGAGGCGCTGCCGGTCATCTTTCTCGATGGAGAGATTTACTTAAAGGGGCGCTATCCGACGAAGGAAGAGCGGCCGGCTTTGTTTCGCACGGCGCTCGGCGAGGAAGCTGAGGTGGCACCGTGAATCTGCCGAACTACCAGCCCGATCCCTCCCTTACCACGCGCTACCTCTTCTTCACCGGCAAGGGTGGAGTGGGCAAAACGTCGCTCTCCTGCGCAACGGCGCTCAAGCTCGCCGAGGCGGGTAAGCGCGTGCTGCTGGTGAGTACGGACCCGGCTTCCAATCTGGATGAAGTGCTGGAAACCAAGCTCACGAACGCGCCCACGCCCATCGCGGGTGCCCCGGGGCTCGACGCGCTGAACATCAACCCGGTCGAGGCGGCAGCGGCGTATCGCGAGCGCTTGATCGGCCCGATGCGCGGACTGCTGCCGGAGGCGGCGCTGCGCAGCATGGAGGAGCAGCTCTCGGGATCATGCACGGTCGAGATCGCAGCATTTGATGAGTTCTCGGGTTTGATCGGAAATCCGGAAGCTGTGAAGGGCTACGACCACGTCATCTTCGACACCGCGCCGACCGGCCACACGCTGCGGCTGATGAGTCTGGCGAAAGCGTGGGATCAATTCCTCGACACCAACACCAGCGGCACGTCCTGCCTTGGCCCGCTGGCGGGTTTGGAAAAGCAGCGCGTCATTTATGAAGGCACGGTCAAGACGCTAGCCGATGCGTCCGCGACGACGCTGCTGCTGGTCAGCCGTCCGCAACTCGCCGCTCTGCGCGAGGCGGAGCGAACCTCCAAGGAACTGCGCGCTCTCGGCGTGGGCAATCAGCGGCTCGTCATCAACGGCGTTTTTGAAACGAAGTGCCCGGACGATCTGACCTCACAAGCCATGCAACAGCGCGGGCTGGCCGCTTTGGCTGCTGCGCAGGAGTTCATCAGCAGCCTGCCGAGTTTCATCGTGCCGCTGAGGCCGATCAACATTCTCGGAATCGGCGGGCTGCGCGTGCTGCTGGATGGCCATGGCCAAGCAGCGGAGGTGACACCGCAGCGCAATGACTGGTCGCTGCCAGAGATGGGGAGCCTCCAAGACCTCGTGGCCGACATCGAAAAGCAAGGCAGCGGCGTCATCATGACGATGGGCAAAGGCGGCGTGGGCAAGACCACCGTGGCCGCTGCCATCGCGGTGATGCTCGCGCGGCGTGGGCATTCCGTGCATCTCAGCACCACCGATCCCGCCGCGCATGTGGCCCAGACTTTGGCGGGTCAGGTGGATGGGCTCACGCTCAGCAAGATCGACCCCGCGGCGGAGACGGCGGCCTACCAGGCTGAAGTCATGAATGCGCAAGGCGCCGCGATGGACGAGGCCGGACGATCCTTGCTGGAGGAAGATCTGCGCTCACCCTGCACCGAAGAAATCGCCGTGTTCCGCGCCTTCGCCCGCGAGGTCGGACAAGGCACGAACCGCTTCGTCGTGCTCGACACCGCACCGACCGGCCACACGTTGCTCCTGCTCGACGCCAGCGAGGCTTATCAGCGCGAACTGGAGCGCCAGGCGCGCAGCACCCAGCCGGAGGAAGTGCTGCGTCTGCTGGAACGTCTGCGCGATCCGGCGTTCACCCGCATCCTGCTCGTCACCCTGCCCGAAGCCACGCCGGTCCATGAAGCAGCCGCGTTGCAGGAAGATCTGCGCCGCGCGCGCATCGAACCGTTTGCGTGGATCATCAATCAAAGCCTGCTGCAAAGCGGCTCGTGCGATCCGCTGCTGCAACGCCGCGAAGAGGCCGAGCACCCCTACCTCCGCGAGGTGGTGGAAAAGCACGCCACCCGCACCGCGTGGCTCCCCTGGCAGCCGGAAGAACCCACCGGCCCGGAAGCCCTCGCCCGTCTGGCCGCATCCAGCCTCGAACCCGCACTAATATGAAAACCATCACACCAACCCAGCTCAACAAACGCCTCCAGGCCGGCGAAAAACTTCACCTCCTCGATGTCCGCACCCCGGCGGAACATGCCGAAGTCCATGTCCCCGGCGTGCATCTCGCGCCGCTGGACCGGCTCGATCCAGCGCAGCTCGCCGACGTGAACGGCTTTGCCAAGGACCAGCCAGTCTTCGTCCTTTGCCGCTCGGGCAGCCGCGCGAAACAGGCTGCGGAGAAGCTCGAAAAGAACGGCTTCACACACTGCGAAGTAGTCGAGGGCGGCACGCTGGCTTGGGCCGAAGCCGGGCTCCCGGTAAATCGCGGCACGACCAGCGTCATGTCGCTGGAGCGTCAGGTGCGCATCGCCGCCGGGGCCATCGTGCTGACCGGTGCGCTACTCGCGCAGTTCGTCAATCCGGCCTTCATCTGGCTCTCCGGCTTCGTCGGCGCGGGGCTGATGTTCGCCGGTATCACAGACACCTGCGCCATGGGCATGCTAATCTCGAAGCTGCCTTGGAACCAACGCGGCTGCGGCTCCTGCTGCGCAAGGTAACCACCATCTTGCTCGCATGTTTTACGCTAAATCTACGACCCGTAGCGCGACATCGACCCCGGCTTTCTCATTTCCTGAATTTTTATGAAATCCTCATCTCCCAAAACCATCATCATCATCGGCGGCGTCGCGGGCGGCGCATCGTGTGCCGCGCGCCTGCGCCGCATGGATGAATCCGCCGAGATCATCGTACTCGAACGCGGACCCTATGCCTCATTCGCCAACTGCGGACTGCCCTATCACATCGGCGGGATCATTGAGAAGGAAGACTCTCTGTTAGTCGCCAAGGGACCCGTCTTCAAGGAACGCTACGCCATCGATTTGCGCACGCGTCACGAAGCCGTGTCGATTGATCGCGGAGCCGGCGAAGTGGAAGTGCGTGATCTCGCGGGGGATCTAACTTATCGCCTGCGCTATGACGCGCTGGTCCTCGCGCCAGGCGCGGCCCCGCTGCGGCCGCCGTTGCCAGGGATCGATCTGCCCGGAATTTTCACCCTCCGCAGCATCCCCGACACGCGGCTCATCAATGGATGGATCGCGCAACACGCCGCGAAGACCTCTGTGATCGTCGGCGGCGGATTCATCGGTCTGGAGATGGCGGAGAATCTCAAACATCTGGGCTTGGAAGTAACCATCGTGGAAATGCTCCCGCAAGTCATGCCGCCCATCGATGTGGAAATGGTTACCCCGGTGCATGAATATCTAACGGCGAAGGGAATCAAGCTTGCCCTCGGTGCCGCCGTCGCCGGTTTTGCGGAAAAAGACGGCCGGCTCGAGGTTCTAACCAAGGACGGTCCGGCACATCCTGCGGACATCGTCATTCTCGCCATCGGCGTCCGCCCGGAAACGTCGCTTGCCAAAGCCGCGGGCCTGACGCTCGGCGAGCGCGGCGGCATCCGCGTGGACGAACAGATGCGCACGAGCGATCCTAACATCTTCGCCGTCGGCGATGCGGTGGAAGTGCGCGATCGCGTCACCGGCGCGTGGACGCTGCTCGCCCTTGCCGGCCCCGCGAACCGCCAGGGCCGCATCGCTGCCGATGCCATCTGCGGGCGCGACGTTGCTTTCCACGGCACCCAAGGCACCGCGATTTGCGGGATCTTCGACCTTGCCGTCGGCTCCACCGGTACGAGCGAAAAGGTGCTGCAACGCGCCGGCATTACGGATTACGAGAAAATCTATCTGCACGCCGGCAGCCACGCCGGCTACTACCCCGGTGCGGAGAAGATCCACCTCAAGCTGATTTTCCGCACTGCGGACGGCCTCATCCTCGGCGCGCAGGCCGTCGGCCTGGCGGGCGTGGACAAGCGTATCGATGTCATCGCGATGGCGATCCAGAAAGGCGCGACCGTTTACGATCTCGAAGAGGCGGAACTCTGTTATGCGCCGCAGTTCGGCTCCGCCAAGGACCCGGTCAACTTCGCCGGCATGATCGCCGCCAACCACCTGCGAGGCGACGATCCGATCATCCACTGGCAAGGTCCGCAACTAACGGATTTCGACCTGCTGGACGTGCGCGATCCGGATGAGTTCGCCGTAGGCCATGCGCCCGGCGCGAGAAACATCCCACTCAACTCGCTCCGTGCGTCGCTCGACGACTTGCCCAAAGACCGCCCGCTCGCCGTCTATTGCGCCGTCGGTGGCCGCGCCCACAACGCCGTGCGGCTCCTGCGCCAGCATGGGTACAACGCCTCGAATCTATCCGGCGGCTACACCACTTATTGCCACGTCACTGCGGCCACGAATTCCGTGCAGTAAACTTGGAAGATTTTCCAATTACAAAATAAAACCAACGAAACAAATCCTTGGCACTGGTCGAGCTAAATCCAGCCAACTAAAGCCACTGCTAATCGGCATCTCTTTGGCGCGGTGGCTTCCGGCATCATGCTCGCGGGCTATTTGTTTAACGCCATCCTCTAAATGAAACGAGGACTCCTTAATCTGCTTATTGACCTGCTGGCCGCAATCGCATTGCTGGTCATGATCGCAACAGGTTACATTCTGCGCTTCCCGTTGCCGCCAACCACGAATCGCACGCACGAGTTGTGGGGGTTGTCGCGACACGAGTGGGGGACGGTTCATTCATGGGCAAGTATCGGTTTGCTGGGGGTGTTGTTACTACACGTTATCCTGCATTGGGAGTGGATATTAACAACGATCCGCCGTCGTTTCGCAAGTACTAACAAGGCTGTGTCCAGGCAAAGGTTTCTCGCCGGGATCATCACGCTGGCGGTGCTTGTGATGGCGGGTGGATTGTTTGCCTGGCTAACGCGCCTTGGTGTTAGGGAATTGGATACTCCGTTGCATCCCTTGCGCGGGCGCACGGACGTGATGACTCTTCCCGCGGTCATTTTGCCGACTAACCTGACTGTGGTGCGGACAGTGGATTTTCAGAGGGACGTGCTCCCGGTATTTGAAGCCTCCTGCATCGGCTGTCATGGCCCGAAGAAGAAGCGTGCCAACTTTCGCGCGGACCGGCGGGAGAATTTCTTCGCGACCGCAAACGGGACGCCCCTCATCGTGCCGGGTGACGCCGCAAAGAGCCGGCTCATAGCCATCGTTTCCGGCGAAGTGAAGGATATGAAATCCGCCGAGGATCATCTCCTGCCGCCATCTGAAATCGAGCTTCTGAAGACCTGGATCAACGCGGGTGCGGACTGGCCAAGCAAACAACCTGCAAATCAATCCACGAAAAACCCATGAGCACGCCTTCGACACAATTTGCCGTTGCCTCGCTGAACCTCAGCGCTACGGTTGAAGATGTGAAGGGAGATAGCAGTGTTGCACATCGCCCTCCAGCGCGTGCGACCAAATTACGTTCCTCGCGATGGTTTGGTTCCGGACTCATCATGGCGGCCAGTGGCATCGGCGCGAGTGACATCATTACCGCCACAGTCGGAGGGGCAACCTATGGAGTAACGCTCTTGTGGGCGCTGGCGCTCGGGGCATTCTTCAAATTTGTCCTGAGCGAGGGGCTGGCCCGTTGGCAACTCGCCACCGGCACCACGCTGTTGGAGGGTTGGGCATGTTACCTTCCGCGCTGGGTGCTGGCTGTTTTCATGGGCTACCTCGTCCTATGGGCGATTGCGGTGAGCGGCGCACTCGTGAGCGGCTGCGGATTGGCGATTGAGAATATCACCCGCGGTGCGGTTCCACGATCTTGGGGTGCGCTCGCACAAGCGGTCGTTGCGTTCGGGTTTATTTACGCAGACCGAACCGGTGGATTTTCGCGGGTGATGAAGCCCCTCATTGTCGTCATGTTCATCAGCATCGTCGTATGCGCCGTGTTGACTTTTCGCGAACCGGTTTCCGCGCTCAAAGGATTTCTTGTTCCCCGGATTCCAGCCAATGGCGGTGCTTATGTGCTGTCCATTATCGGAGGCATCGGCGGATCGTTGACGCTGCTGAGCTACAACTATCTTTTGCGTGGTGACAATAAAGTCGACCCGGCCAACCTTCGGAGCGTGCGGATGGATCTCGCGGTGGCCTATCTGTTCACTGCGGTATTCGGCGTCTCGGTGATGCTCATCGCCAATCGGGTCTTCCACTCGGCGGGTGTGGCCATCACGGATCGGGAGGCCGTCTCACGCATGGCTGGGCTGCTCGCGGAAATCACGGGGCCGGCCGGCTTTTATATTTACTCGATTGGCTTCTGGGCTGCGGTGCTGGCTTCGTTGATCGGCGTGTGGCAAACCGTGCCAACCATCTTCGCGGATGGCTCCAGCCTGCTCCGGCGGATACCGCAATCGGCGCGTGACGCCGCGATGCAACCGTCGTCATGGCAATATCGAACGGGGCTGGCGTTCATGGCGCTGGTGTCCGTTCCGTTTGCGTTCCTCGGACGACCGCTGCTGGTGGTGGTGGCGTTTACCATCATTGGCAGTCTGTTCATCCCGTTTCTCGCCGCCACGCTTCTTTATCTGAACAACCGTGCCCCGTGGCCCGGGCCCATCCGACGCAACAACGCGGCAACGAACGCGGTGCTCGTGCTCGTATTGCTGCTGTTCGCAGTGACGGGCGGGCTGGAAATTTTCCGCGCTCTTTCGAGGCCATGAATTGATGTCCGGCCCCTTCTGCGTCGGCGGCGGATTCATCATCGTGCCCGCCTGCTCTACGTCACATGAGCGTCCACCTCGCTGCTCGTTATCTTCCTCATCTCGCTCTCCGGCGGCGCGGCGCACGTCGCGCACGGCCAGCAATTTCCCATGCCGGTCACCGCGCTCAACTGAGCTGCCACAGTTGAGTTAGGTTCGACTCAGCCGAAGCGGCCGGAGATATAATCTTCAGTCTGCTTCTGGGCGGGGTTGCGGAAAATTTTCTCGGTCTGGCTCATTTCAATGAGGCGGCCGAGATAGAAAAAGGCCGTGATGTCGGAGCAACGGCTGGCCTGCTGCATGTTGTGCGTGACGATGACTATGGTGTATTTCTCGCGCAAGGTGGCGATGAGTTCCTCGACCTTCATCGTGGCTATCGGATCGAGCGCGGCGCACGGTTCGTCCATCAGGAGAATCTCGGGTTCCACGGCAATGGCGCGGGCGATGCACAGACGCTGCATTTGGCCGCCGGAAAGTCCCAAGGCGCTGGAGTCGAGACGGTCTTTCACCTCATCCCAGAGGGCGGCGCCGCGCAGGCTTTTTTCCACAATCGGATCTAACTCGGATCGGTTGTTTTTGCCTTGGAGACGCAGGCCGTAAACGATGTTTTCGTAGATCGACTTGGGAAACGGATTCGATTTTTGAAAGACCATGCCGACGCGTTTGCGGAGTTCCAATACACTCACACTCGGATCGAAAATGTTCACGCCGTGGATGCGGATTTCGCCGCTGTCCACGCGGGCGATGGGCACGAGGTCGTTCATGCGGTTGAAGTTCCGCAGCAGGGTCGATTTTCCACAGCCAGACGGCCCGATGAAAGCGGTGACTTTTTTCTCCGGAATGCTGAGGCTGATCTCGTGCAGCGCCCGGCTTTTGCCGTAGGAAAAGCTCAGTTGATCGACTTCGATGATATTGGGTAACGGCTCGTTCATGATCGGTGCGATGGCAGAGGATGTGGTCCGGGTCGTTTCCATAGTTTTAGAGAAAGCAGGCATGGTGGCGAGGCTGGAATTTTACCATTTGTAAGCTTTGCGCAGCCGCGTGCGCAGAACCATGGAAGTCATGGCGATGGAGGCGACGACGAGGAGGAAAACGAAGGCCGAGCCGTATTGCATGCGCTCGGTAAATTCATTTTGCGGAATCTTCGAGCTGACCACGTAAATGTGATACGGCAGCGCCATCACGCCCCGAAAAAAGAAGTCGGTGACGTGCGCCAGTCCCTGCCAGGGAAGCTGGTCGGTTTTTACAAAAGCCGCCGTGAACATGATCGGAGCGGTCTCGCCGGCGACGCGGGCGATGCCGAGGATCGACGATGTGAGAATGCCGGGCAGCGCATAGGGCAACACATTGCTGCGGATCGTCTGCCATTTCGTGGCGCCAAGCGCGAGCGAACCTTCGCGAAAGCCTTGCGGCACGGCGCGGAGCGATTCCTCGGCGGCGGTGATAATCACGGGCATGACCATAAACGCCAGTGTGAACCAGCCGGCAATGAGCGAGACGTTCCACTTAAAGAAAATCACGAACATGGCAAAGCCGAAGAGCCCGAAGACGATGGACGGCACGCCCGCGAGATTGAGGATGGCGAGGCGCAGGGTTTCGACGATGCGACCAGAGCCGCCGTATTCGCTGAGATAAATCGCCGACGACACGCCGAGTACGAGTGCGATCACCATGGAGCCGACCACGAGCAAAACAGTGCCGACGATGCAGGGAAAAATGCCGCCCGCCGAATGCGCGACCGTGCTTTCATTGGGATCGTTGACGGTGCGAGTGGCCGTAAACTGGCGGTATTCCGTGTCGCCGAGTTGCATCGGTTTTCCTTCAAACTGGAAGACGTGGAGCGTTTCCGGCGACTCGGTGAGAAACGGGATGTCGATGAACGGCGGCGACAGTTTCACGACGGAGCCGATGCCTTTGAACGTGATCGTGAGCAGGATGTAAGCGGAAAAAATCAGGACGACATAGGTCGCGACGCGGAAGAGCCAGAAGACGATTTTTTCCACCGTGAGAATGGCGGAGCTTTTTTCCTGAAAGATGTGGGCGCTCATGATTTAGCCGATGGAGATTTTGAAGCGGCGGACGATGCGCTGTGCGAGGAAATTGATCCCGAGCGCGAGCAGGAAAAGCAGGATCGCGACCATGAACAAGGCGCGGTAATGGATCGAGCCGGACGGCACCTCGCCCATTTCCTGCGCGATGATACCTGTCATGGTGTGGACGGGCTGGAAAAACGCGCCGAGGCCCTCGGTAAAGTCGGGGATTTTGATGCGGTTGCCGGCGCAGAGGAGAACGACCATGGTTTCGCCGATGACGCGTCCGAAGCCGAGCAGGACGGCGGCGATGATGCCGGAAAGCGCGGCGGGAATGATGATTTTGACGAGCGTTTGCAGCTTCGACGCGCCGAGCGCGAAGGAGGCTTCCTTGAAGTGGACCGGGACGTTGTTGATCGCGTCCTCGGCCAGTGAAAAAATCGTCGGAACCGCCATCAGCCCGAGAAGAATGCCAGCGGTGGTGGCGTTGAGGCGCTCGGCAATCGGGAAGAATGAAATCCAACTCAGAAAGTGCCAGCCGGAGATGGCCCGGATGGTTTCGCCGAGGATGGCGACGCCGAAGAAACCGAGGACGACGGAGGGAAAGGCGGCGATAAATTCGATCGCGGGTTTGATGTAACTCGCCTCACGATTTCCTGCGATTTGGTTGACGTAGATCGCGGCGCTCACGCCGAGCGGCACGGCGAGCAGGAGCGCGATCACGGAAACGAAAAGTGAGCCGACAAAGAGCGGAATCACCCCATACCAATCCTGCCAAAAACTCGCGGTGAGCCATTCCGGATGCGTCAGAAAACTGGCGAGTCCATCGAGGTAGCCGACCGGTTTGTCGGGGTTCCAGGCGGTCAGCTCGGATTTGCCCTGATCGAGGTAATCGAGGAAAGCCAGCGTGTCGGTTTTGAAACGTGAGCGGACTTCCAATGGAATCATCTCGTAACCGGGATTGGGCGTGTTAATGAGTGCGATCAAAGTCGAACGCATTGCGCCGCAGAGTTCGGCGTATTGCGGTTCCGAATCGAGAATGACTTTGCGAGCGCTGGGGAAATCAATCACCGGAACGACGACTTTTTCGGCCTGGTCTCGCTTGCCCGCGTCGATGAGCATTTCCTTTTCCTCCAAGCGATCCTGGATCTCGGACGCGCTCTGCTTGATGGTCGCCGCAGCGTCGCCGTAATCGGAAACCAGCCCGCGCAAGGTCTCCGCGGCGTCACTAAATTTGCCGGAAAACTCATCCAGCGGAGCGAGCATCGCGTTGATCTCGTCGAGCGATTTCCCTTGTTTTTGCAGGTCCTTAAAAAGATTCAATCGGGCCGCATTGACCTGGCGTCCGAGCTTCGTGTGGGCGTCCATCCGGGAGCGCATGATGTCCACGTATTCGAGGCCGGCCTGGCGATAGACCTGCAAGTTGCGCCGGTTTTGCGAGATGAAGCCGAAGCCTTCCTTGAAAAGAAAAATGGTGATCAGCGCCAGCACGACGACGGCGACAAACGCGTTGCCGCCGAAGAAATATTTGATCGCCGAATCGAAATCGAGCCCGAGAAAACGAAAGCCCTGCGGCTTCGTCAAGGCATCGCGCATGGTCGATTTGTTGCTCGATGGAGTGCTCATGGAAATCTCGGGACGGTGCAGTTACACACTGGTCAAAACGACGGATTCAAGGCAAGGCAATCCGCCGTTTGGAAACTAATGGGGTTCGTTTCCGCAGAAAAAGCTCGCCGGGTATCGCACCGACGAGCTTTTTGCAGACGAGGATCGCGGCTTAGTTGATCTTGACGAATCCGACTTGTTTCACGATGGCCTGACCGGCAGGACTGAGGGTGAAATTGAGGAACGCGCCGGCCTCACCAGCGGGGGCGCCGTTGGTGTAGTAGAACGTCGGACGGCTGTAAGGCCAGACCTTGGATTTGACATTCGCTTCTGTAGGCTCGGCACCATCCACGGAGACGGCATGAACTCCCGCTTCGTGGCTGTAGGCAATGCCCACGTAGCCGATGCCGTTCGGGTTTTTGGCGACTTCGGCGACGATCTGCTCGTTGCCCGCCAGCTTCTGGGCGGAAGGAGCGTAGTCGCGTTTTTTCATCGCGAGTTCTTTCCAATCGGAGTAGGTGCCGGAAGAGGTGTTGCGGGTGTAAACGGAGATTTTACCAGCGGCACCGCCGACGGCGCTCCAGTCGGTAACGTCACCGGTGAAGATCTGCTCGACCTGCTGTTTGGTGAGTTTTTTAACGGGGCTGTTGGCGTTGACGACGACGGTGATGCCGTCGTAAGCCACGATGGTTGGCTTGAGGTTGAGTCCCTTGGAAGTCGCTGCGGAAATTTCCGCTGGCTTGGCGCGTCGGCTGGCCATGCCGATGTCGGCGGTGCCGTCGATGAGGGCGGCGAAACCGGTGGTGGAGCCTTCGGCGGCAATCTCAAACTTGGTGTCGGGATTGGCGGCCTTGAAGGCTTCGGCGAGTTGCGGAACGAGCTTGGAACCGAGGGTGTCGGAGCCTTTGATGACGACTTTCCCGGCGTGCGCCACGGAGGCGACGCTCAGGGAAGCGAGGATGGAGAGGACGAGTTTGGTGGTTTTCATTGGGTGTTTTTGAGTGGTTTCACGATGGGCCGGAGAACAGCTCCAGCCCATCGCACTTAACCTAGGGACTGAAATAGTTAGAACTTGAAGTTAACGTCGAACTGCACGGTGTTGACCGCGTTGCGATTGGCGAGGCCAAACTGGTCAGCCAGATTGTCATCGAGGTTGTAGGTCACGAAGCCCGTCAGCGCGATGGAAACGGCGTCGGAGATGCCGTAAGTCGTGCCGAACTTAAAGCCGCGGCTGTTCAACTTGCCGAGAGCGAAATCGGAGTCGTTCAAGTTAGGATCGACTGCAGCGAGACCGGTTTCGCGGTAGTTGGCGAAAATGGTCCAGGCTCCCTGTCCCTTGCCCGCGCCGATTTCCAGACCAGCCAGCCACGCCATGGCGTCCTGGTCGGTGAAGCTGCGCTGCTGGGTTGTGGCGATTGGCGTGCCGACTCCGGTGCTGCTCGGAAGGAGCAGGCCAAACCCGTAAACGTCGTCATAACGCTTGTGGCCAGAGGTGTTGTAAGCAAAATCCCAATAGAACCGGCCATTGAGCGAGCCGATCGGGAATTTGAATTCGCCGGGTGCGGTGACGATGGCGAGGTCGCGAGTTTCTCCCGAGACATTGCCCGTGGAAACGGTGACTGCGCCGGTGACTGGATCTTGCGTGAAGTCAGCGATGCCGTCGTTGTTCGCATCGATGCGGCCCGAAGCTCCGGTAAAGGCAGTTTCGTTGTTCGCCTGAATGTCGCCGCCGACGTCGGCTGCGTTGTAGATCATGAAGCCGGGCGCAAAGGTCACGGACGTTTTGCTGTTCACCTCATAGCTTGCGACGAGCTGGCCCACGAATTGGAAGCCATCGTTCTTCGCATCGCCATCGACAGCAGCCTCGTTGTTGTTGGTCTCGTAAACGAGCTGACCTGCAACGAGCGAGAGCTTGAATCCACCCCAACTGCTGCCAGCGGTGGCCCCGGTGAAGCTGGTGACGGTTTTGCCATCCTTGCTATAGCTGGAAGGACTGCCCGCACTGCCTTCGGACTTGAACGCCTTGTCGAAGGAGATCGACTCGGTCAGACCGTAAGGGCTGATGTCCGGGTCCCAGACGAGGTCGGTAGTGTAGAAAGGATTCTTTTGCTTGCCTGCAACGACGGTCGCCCAGTCGCCGATATTAAGACCGAGGAAAACGCGGTTGATGTAAATCCCGGAATCGCCGTAAGCGGGCTGCACGGTTTCGTTGGCCGAATCGGAAGCTTGGCCGGTCTCAACCTGGACGCCGCCGAAGAAGTTGTTGGTCAGGCGGAAGTCGGCATTCAAGCGCAAGCGATAACGGAAACGGCTGCGTTGCGTCACGTGCTCGGGACCAGCGGTCTGCGCCTGCTGGTCGTCATATTGATAACGGAGGCGGCCGTCGCCATAGAGCTTCAACTCGGTCACGGGACTGGAAATGTTCAATTTTCCGGCAGACGAGGATTGGAAATCCTTCACCATGTCGGCGCGGAGATCTTCAGCTTCCTGATCATTCAGGATGCCTTTTTGCACCAGCTTGTCGATCAACGGACCGCTGTCCTGGGCATGTAGTTCACTGTTAATGAAGGGAAGTGCTGCGGCAGCTGCCAGCAACAAACGTGGGATACGAATCATAGGTTTTAGTTGGTTAGGGTTTAGGCAAATCGCAGGGGTTGGCAGCGACTTGGACAAAGATTTAACGCAACCGTGAAATAGCGAAACACCGGAATTGTTACAATCACGTGACGGAAACTCGCTCTCACACTTCCGGCAAAATCTCGCCAATCCGATAGCCGAAACCCCGCACCGTCTCTAGATACGCCCCATATCGCCCCAACTTCTCGCGCAGCCGCCGCATGTGCGTGTCCACCGTCCGCGTGTCGATCGCCGCCTCATAACCCCAGACATCGGAGAGCAACCTGTCCCGGCTCTGCACCCGCCCCCGGCGCTCGATCAGGATCGAGATCAGCTTAAACTCCGTCGCTGTGCAATCCACCGGACGCCCCGCCACCAGCACCGTGTGCTTCGTGCGATCCACCGCGATTTCGCCCGCCACCAGCCGGTCGGGCACACTGCCGGGGGCATTTCTCCGCACTACCGCATTCACCCGCAGGACAAATTCCCGGGGACTAAACGGCTTCACCACATAATCATCCGCGCCCAACTCGAAACCGACGATCCGATCCACCTCCTCCGCCTTCGCCGTGAGCATGATCACCGGGATGCGCGCCAGCTTCGGATCACTCTTCAGCACCCGGCAAATCTCCAGGCCCGACACTCCCGGCAGCATCAGATCCAACACCACCAGCGCGGGCATTTCCTCCCGGATCAGCGGCAGCGCGGCCGCTCCGTCGGCCACTGTCAGCACCGTGTATTTCGCCTTTTGCAGATGAAACGCGATCAGGTCCGCCACATCCACTTCATCATCGACGACAATTATTTTTTCGCTCATTGGAGGTCAGTTGCCCCACCGTATAGACCGCCCTTTTTCAGGAGCAAGAGCAAAGAAAACTCCCTGTCTCACACGTCGCCACCGTCCCGCAGCCGACTTCCATTCGACTCCAACTCCCGCTTTTACGAGGGGAACGCCTGAGTCGAATGCGACTCCCCTCACCGCTTTCACCGGCTCTTTTGGCCCGGTTCCGTCACGCAAATGTTACATTCGCGGGCCGCTAGAAACTGACGTTGATCGACACCGTGCCGAAAACCTGGCCGCCGCCTTGCTCGGAAAATTCCTTCGTCCGATAGACCAATGCGTAGGCCAGCTTGGTGTTGCCATAGTTCACCGCGACTCCCGCGCTGAGGTCGCCGACCAGCCATTCGCGATCGACCGACTGACTGTTGGCGAAGGTGTTTCCATCGAGAAAAATGTTGTGCGCCACGACGCGTCCATCCGCCCGGGCAAACAGATAGAGACCCAAGTCAAACCGGGAACGCGTCGCGCTTTCACGTCCATCCACCGGAGTGGAAGTCGTCGCGCTCGGCCCAATCGCGGCGGTGCCAAAATCATCCGGCAAATTCACGCCCACACGCAATTCCCCACCGAGATTGGCGTAAGTCTGCACGTTGCCTAGGGCGAGCCCGGCGTGTGGAATGAGTTCCCAATTGATGCCTGCGCGTTTCTCGTGCTTAGGCCAGCGCCACTCGCGCTCGTACACGGCGATCAGACCCAGCTCGTTGGAAAGCTGATTGTCCCAGCCATTTGGATGAGCGAAACCGCGGGCGTCGTGCACCAGCCGCTGCGTCTCCTGAGCGTAGGACCACGAACCGACCACACCCACATTGAGCACGAGTGTGTTGCGAACCTCGGCGTCCTTCCAGGCGACTCCGACTCCGATGTAAAGCCAGCCCGCATAGGGACGATCATTCGGCTGTGGCTCGTAAGTCTCGGTATTGTCCGGCGTGTAAATGTTCTGGCCGAGACCGAAAAGGAGGTTCTTCTGGTAGGCCTTTTCGTTGATATAAGGCAGGGCATTGAAGAGCGGCAGAAACGGCGCCGCATAGGGCGAATCGCTGTAATTTTCGAGGTTGCCGGAACTCCATCCGACTTTCACTCCACTGGTGTAATAGCGATCCGTGCCCGCAAAAAGATCGTTCTCCATGTAGAGGCTGACCGTGCCTGGGGACACCTCCTTGTCTGCCGCGTGCAATGACAGGTGCAAGAGCGTGGTAAAAGCAGCAGTGGCGAGAAGGAGGGAACGATTCATGGGGACGGAGAGTCACAGGCCCACCAAACGAGCGCAAGGGCTAATGCCAGACGGAACGCGAACCGTTCGCGAGAAAAATGTGAGTCAAGTTGCAGTCCAATAGGCGCTTCCGCCCTTTGCGTGAAGCCATTTTTTGATTTCGTTTTGCAGCGGAGTTCGATAGGAATCTCGGAATGTTCACGTTGTTAGTCGGAACGAAAAAGGGGCTCTTCATTCTCAACAGCCCAGATCGGGGCAAATGGGCGATCCGTGGTCCGTTTCTGCCGGGGAAATCCATCTACCACGCCGTGCGCGATCCGCGCAGTGGACGCATTTTTGCCACGTCGAATGACGCTTGGTTCGGTTCCGAAATCGTGTGGTCGGATGACGAGGGCGCGACTTGGACGCCGGCGAAAAGCGGTCCGGCATTTACCGAGGAATCGGGCCAGAAGCTCGACCTCATCTGGCACATCGAGCCGGGTCCGGCGTCAGCTCCGGGCGTCGTTTATGCGGGCGTGGCTCCGGCGGCGCTCTTCCGCAGCGAGGACAACGGTGTGACGTGGACGGAATTGACTGGACTCACATCGCATCCCACGCGCGACCGCTGGCATCCCGGTGCGGGCGGGCTCTGCCTGCATTCGATCCAAGTCGAGCCGCAAAATCCACTGCACCTCTACGTCGGCATCTCGGCGGTGGGCGTTTTCCGCAGCGACGACGGCGGGCAGACTTGGACGACGAAAAACCGGGGCACGCGGGCCGATTTCATGCCCGACAAACTCCCGGAGTTTGGCCAGTGCGTGCACAAATTGCTTCTCTCGCCCGCCGATGGAACGACGCTCTTTCAGCAGAATCATTGCGGCGTTTATCGCAGCACAGACGGCGGCGATAGCTGGCAGGAAATCACAAGCGGACTTCCATCCGACTTCGGGTTTCCGCTGGCGGTGCATCCGCGCGAGGCCGGCACGATCTATGTGCTGCCGTTGCAGGGCGGCGAATTTCGGTGTCCGCCCGAGGCGAAATTGCGCGTCTTCCGCACCCGCGATGCCGGTGAAACCTGGGAGCCGCTGACGAATGGTCTGCCGCAGGAAAATGCGTTTCCCAATGTCCTGCGCGAGGGCATGGCGTCGGATTCCGGCACGCCGCTGGGGATCTATTTCGGGACGAACACAGGGAAACTCTATGCCTCCATCGACGAGGGTGACACCTGGCGCGTGATCGCCGACAACCTCGCACCGATCAATTCGGTGTCCGCCGGCTGAGTCGAGTTCCGTTCGACTCTGGAACTGCGGGTTATTTACGCTTGAGAGTTCGGGCTCGGCGTTTAACCTTGCGATCCTTTCTATGACGCCACACATCAAGCTCTACATCCCCGGTCCGGTCGAAGTCTCGGCCAAAACCTCCGCCGCTTTTACCCTGCCGATGATCGGCCATCGCAGCGCGGATTTTAAGGCGCTCTACGAGTCCATTTACACGCAACTCCAGACGCTTTTCTACACGAAACAGCCGGTCCTGCTCTCGACCTCCTCGGCTTGGGGCGTGATGGAAGGGGCGATCCGCAACCTCGTTTCCAAGCGCGTGCTGAACTGCATGAACGGCGCATTTTCCGACAAATGGCTCGATGTCTCGAAGCGTTGCGGCAAGGAGGCCGACGGGCTGCAAGTCCCCTGGGGCCAGCCGATTCTGCCGGAGCTGCTCGATGAAAAACTCGCGAACGGCGCCTACGATGTCGTGACGGTGATTCACAATGAAACGTCCACCGGCGTGATGAGTCCGCTGAAGGATCTCTGCGCTGTGGTGAAGAAATACCCCGATGTTTTGTTAGTCGTGGACACGGTTTCGTCGTTCTCCGTCGTGCCGATTCCGATGGATGAATGGGGCATCGACGTGTTGCTCACCGGCAGCCAGAAAGCGCTCGCCTTGCCGCCGGGTTTGGCTTTGTTTGCGGTCAGCGAAAAGGCCTATGCGAAAGCGGCGACGATGAAGGATCGCGGCTACTATTTTGACTTCGTCGAGTTTAAGAAAAACGCCGCCGAGTTCATGACTCCGAGCACTCCCACGATCGGGCACATCTACGCGTTGCGCTCGAAGCTGGAGGACATCTTCGCCGAGGGAGTCGAGGCGCGTTATGCCCGCCATGCGACTCTGAATGCCATGGTCCACGACTGGATCGCGGCGAACGGCTTTGAGTTCTTTGCGCCGGAAGGCTACCGCTCGAAGTCGCTCACGTGCGTGAAGAATAATCGCGAGCTAGACATCGCCGCGTGGATCAAACGCACCCGCACGAAACACAGCTTTGTCTTCGACGGCGGCTACGGCAAAATCAAGGGCACGACCTTCCGCATTTCTAACATGGGCGACGAAACCACGGAGTCGATTCAGGCGGTGCTCGACGGCTTGAGCGATACGCTGGAAGGTTAGAAAACAACCTAACTCCGCTCTAACATGAAGTATATTTTCGGATTGTTAGTGCCGTTCTATGCGCTCGACCAGCTCACCAAGCTCTGGGTGAGCCGCAGGCTGGAGTTTGGCGGCGAGGAAACGATCATCCCGGGTTTCTTCCAGCTCGTCCATTGGGGAAACACCGGCGCCGCCTTCAGCATGATGCAGGGCCAGGGCTGGTTTTTCATCGTTCTGGCGACTGCCGCCATCGCGACGATGTCCTGGATGGCCTGGAAAGGTCATGTGCGCGACACGCTTTCCAAAGTTGCCTTTGCGCTGCTCGCATCGGGCATTCTCGGCAACCTCACCGACCGTCTCGTGCACGGGCACGTGATCGATTTCCTACTCTTCTATCTGCACGTTCCTTTTGCGAATCCGTGGCCGGCATTCAATGTCGCCGACAGTTGCATCTGCGTCGCCGCCGGGCTGCTGATCTGGCAATCGATTCGCTCAGAAAAGATTTCCAAATAAAAAGTGAACAGATTATATTGAAGACCGTCTCAACATCATTATGAAACTCATCACCAAACTCACCCTCCTGCTCACCTTAACCGCCGCCCCGCTTGCGCTCATTCATGCGCAGGACGCGTCCCCGGTTCCAGCTGAATCCTCCCCGTCCACCAAAGTCGCCCAAGCTCCCAAGGCTGTTCCTTTCCGCGGCACCGTCAGCGCTGTTGACGCTGGTGCGAAGACGTTCACCATCTCCAGCAAAGACGGCAGCAAGGTCCGCAACTTTAGCCTGTCTGCCGCTGCGAAAGTGACCAAGGATGGCAAGGACATCACTCTCGCCGACGTGAAGGCCGGTGATTATGCCCGCGGTTCAGGCGTCAAAGTTGACGAGAACAAGACCGAGGTCAACTCCGTCAAATTCGGCCCTAAGTCCGCTGAGGAAATCGCTGCCGACCAGAAGAAAAAGGAAGCTCGCGAAGCCAAGAAAAAAGAATAATCCGAGTTAGACTCAACTCATCAGGCACCGTGGAGAAACCCTTCACGGTGCCTTTTCTTTTCTGCTAACCTTCCCCATGTCCTCACGCCCAGAAGCCGCCGCCCGGCGCATCGCCGCTCGCCTGCACGAGGCTGGTCACATCGCGTGGCTGGCGGGTGGGTCTGTGCGCGACCAGTTGCGCGGAGTCGCGCCGCACGACTTCGACATCGCCACGAACGCGCGGCCGGAGGAAGTGCAGCGATTGTTCCCGAGAAACGTGGCCGTCGGCGCGCAGTTTGGCGTGATCGTGGTGCTCTATGGCGACCTTTCGTTTGAGGTTGCCACCTTTCGCTCCGACGAGGCTTACGTCGATGGACGGCGGCCGAGTTCCATTCGATTCACCACGGCTCGCGAGGATGCGGCGCGGCGCGATTTTACGATCAATGCCATGTTCTACGATCCGGTCGCCGATGAAGTCGTCGATTACGTAGAAGGCCGCACCGATCTGGAAAAGAAAATCATCCGTGCGGTCGGTGATGCGGGCGCACGGTTTGCGGAAGATAAACTGCGTATGTTGCGGGCGATCCGTTTTGCCACCACGCTCGACTTCGAGATCGAAGCTAGTACCTGGGCGGCGCTCCAGTCGAATGCGAGTCAAATCAGCGTGGTGAGTGCCGAGCGCATTCGCGATGAATTGCTGAAAATCTTCCGTTCGCCGCATCGTGTGCGCGGTCTGGATTTGCTCGACCAGAGCGGATTGTTAGGAGTCATTCTTCCCGAAGTCGCCGCACTGCATGGCTGCGAGCAACCGCCGCAATTTCATCCCGAGGGCGACGTCTTTGTCCACACGCGGCTGATGTTAGAAATGCTCGCGCCCGAGGTGCCGGATTCGATTTTTCTCTCAGTGCTTCTCCACGACATTGGGAAGCCGCCGACGTTTTCCTTCGACCCGGAGGAGGGCCGTATTCGCTTCAACGGCCACGACGCCGTGGGCGCGCGCATGACTCTGGAAGTGATGCAACGGCTGCGTTTTTCCAATGAGGAAACCGAGCGCGTCGTTGCCGCGGTGGCGAATCACATGGTCTTCAAGGACGTGACCAAAATGCGCGTGTCGAAGTTAAAACGCTTCATGGCGCGGCCCGATTTCGACCGCGAGATCGAGTTGCATCGCGTCGATTGCGGGAGCAGCCACGGCGATTTGACTAACATTGAATTCTTGCGCGAAAAAGCGGAGGAATTTGCCAGCGAGCCGCTCATTCCCCCACCCCTTATCACTGGGCGCGACCTGATTTCACTCGGACTCCGGCCCGGACCGGAGTTCAAATCGATTCTGGAAATGGTGGAGACGGCGCAGTTAGAAAACCGCATTTCCACTCGTGAGGAAGCGCTGCAACTCGTCCGTGAACAGTTCGACTTAGACTGTTAGCAATCCGGCAAACGACGCCCAGTAACGGCGCAGAAGAAAGAGCGCCAACACCGAGACCACAATCGCCATCGGCAATCCTGCGGGCGCCATGAAGACGTGGAAGAGAACGATGTTAACAATCACCGGACCTAACAAAGTGAGCCCGAGTGGAATGCAGCGGCCCGACAACAGGAGCAAGCCTCCTAACACTTCCAGCGTGACGATGACGTTTAGGTAATGCGTCGTAAACAGCGCGCCCATGAAGGCGGCGGCCTGCCCCGTCGGCGGCGGCATCGGGATGAAGTGCAGGAAGATGTTCAATCCGAAGACGGTGAAGATGAGCCCGAGCAAAACACGGGCGATGATGGTGGTGATTTTCATTTGAGTTAGAAGGTTATCTGCGGAGTTTGGACGCGATCTCAGCGACGTGTTTTCCCTGGAAGCGGGCCATGGCGAGTTCCTTCACGGAAGGCTGGCGCGAGCCGTCGGGGCCAGCGATGGTTCCCGCGCCGTAGGGGCTGCCGCCCTTTAGTTCGCTAATGTCCGTGAGTTCGGGGCAGGAATAAGGCAGGCCGACGTAAACCATGCCGTGATGCAGCAATGTCGGGATGAAGGTTAGGATGGTGGATTCGTTGCCGCCGCCGGTGCCGGTGCTGGTGAAGACGCTGCCGACTTTGCCCACGAGCGCGCCAGACATCCAGAGGCTTCCGGTTTGATCGAGGAAATTGCGCATCTGCGCGGCCATGTTTCCGAAGCGGGTCGGTGTGCCGAAAATGATCGCGTCGTAGTCGCCGAGTTCCTTGGGCGAGGCGACGGGCGCGCCCTGGTCGAGCTTGGCGCCGTGTTGCTGGACAGCTTCCTCGGACATGATTTCCGGGACGCGTTTGATGGTGACTTCGACATCGCTGACAGAGCGCGCGCCCTCGGCGATGGCACCGGCCATGGTTTCGATGTGGCCATACATGGAGTAGTAAAGGACGAGTAGTTTCATGAGCGCAGCCTAAGTCCGGTTTTCACGCGGTGGAAATATCATCTTTCTTGGCTACTCATGCCTTTAGGGTATGCTCGGGCGATGGAACTGCGCCACCTTCGCTATTTTGTCGCCGTGGCCGAGGAGGAAAATGTGACTCGTGCCGCCGCGAAGCTGTACGTCTCGCAGCCCGCGCTGAGCCGTCAGATTCGCGACTTGGAGAATGAACTGGATCTGCTCCTTTTCCAGCGCGGCGCGAAGACGGTGCGACTGACAGCGGCGGGCCGGATCTTTCTCATTGAGGCCAAGGCCGTGCTGGAGCGGGCCGAGGCGGCGATTCGGAATGTTCACGAGGCAGCGGGCGGTTTGAATGGAGAAATCCACGTTGGCTATTCGCCCTCGCTGACGGTGCAAATTCTCCCGCGCGCGCTGCGAGTCTTTCAGGAGAAATTTCCCGCCGTCCGAGTCACGCTGCACGATCTTTCCAACGGCGAAATGATGACAGGTCTGCGCGACGGCCAGTTGCATCTCGCGCTGACCGCCCAGCGCGAGCGAGCCGCCGGACTGGAGTCGCGCTTGATCGAAAGTTACGAATTGAATGTCGCCGTGCCCCCGTCGCATCCGCTGGCGCAAGCGGGTGTGATCACTCTTCACCAGCTCGCCGCCGAACGCATCATCGGCTACACGCGCAAAAATTACCCCGGCTACTATGCGCATCTGGGGCAGCTTTTTGGCACCATCGGAAAGAAACCTAACATCGTCGAGGAGCACGAGAGCGTGAGCAGCCTGATGGCCGCCGTGGAGGCTTCGCGCGGAGTATCGCTGGTGCCGAGTTGCATCGCCTGCATGGCCGGGCCGCGCCTGACTTTGCTAACCATCGATCCGCCGCAGCCGGAGATTGCCGTGAGTGCGATCCATCTCGAGGGCGTCCTGCCAGCGGTCGTGAAAAACTTCATCGCCGCCGCCCAGAGCGAGCCTTCTGAAAAGCTAGTGGTGCGCGAATCGCGGCTTACGTCCGCGGCTCGCCGCCGGTGAAATCAGACTGGCCTGTTCGCAGCATTTGCACGCCCTCGATCTTCCATTTCCCCTGCTCTTTTACAAACGTGTAGATCATCGGCACAGACTCGCGGCCATTGCTCACATAGATCATCGCCGAGGCCCGCACATTTGCCGCAAACTGGGTCTGGCCGAAATTCAGCCGGCCCGAACGCGTAAGATGCGGATATGTTTTCCTAACCATTTCGCTGAATTGATCGAGCGGAAATTTCTGCCGGATGCCGCTGGCCGCGTAAGTGTAGGCCGTGGGAAAATCGTTCCGCCGAAACGCGGAAATCTGACTCTCCGCCAGACTGTAAAGTTCCCGCGGGTTTTCCGGCGGGACTAACACAGCAATCACTTTCTCGGAACGCAATATCCAGATCGATAGAAACCCGGCAGCCACTCCGAGCGCGGCGCCGGAGAGCCAGGAACGCGGACGCCAGTTCATGGCGCAGCCTCCGCCAGACGCCGGAGATATTGATAGGAGTAAATGCCAGTCGCATGGCCGTCGGCCCAAGTGGGCTGCCAGCCGTAGCCGCCGACGTTTTGATGGCTGCGCAGGCTGAAACTATTCGGCTGATAAATCACCTCGGGCTGGAGCACATGGCCGAGAACATCGGGTTCGCCGCCGCAGGTCGCGCAGGGGCAGGCGCGACGGAGATATTCCAGCGCCAGATAGCTTTCCGTGCCGTCGGACCAGGCAAAGGCCACCTCGCCGCCGATGGGCTGGATGTTGGTTAATTCAAGTCGCGCCATGTTAGATTATTCCGTAAGTCGACTCGAGTGGATTTCGCGTCCGCCACGCAGCGCGCGCAGCATTCCTTCCTGGAGAAACAACTTCTGGTGCTCCTCCATCAGGTAGCGATCCGTCATGCCGGAAAGATAGTCGCAGATGGTGCGATGCAGGCCCTCTTTTTTCACGCGGGCAGCCGCCGCTTTTCCTAACAAAGCCGGGCACGACACGTAGGCGTTGAAAACATTGCGCAGCATGGTGCAGGCGCGTTTGTTAACATCGGCCACCTTCGGATGGTAGTAGAGATTGTGGTAAAGAAATTTCCGCAACTGCTGCGTCGCCTTGCGCATGATTGGACTGTAACTCACCAGCGGCTTCTTCTGATTTCTAACATCGTCCAGCGAGGTTAGTTTCGCCTTCTCGATCAGCTCGGAACTCATCAAAATCACGTCCTCCACCAGCCGATCGATCAAGCAGCGGATCACGAACGTCCGAAACTCCGCGCCCTTCAGCTTCGGATAATCCTTCTGCACGAGGGCGCTCGTGTCGCTCCAGAGCGTGATCTTTTCCAGTTGATCCACGGCCAGCAGATCGAAGTCCATGCCGTCGTCGAGATCGTGGCTGTAATAGGTGATCTCGTCGGCGATGTTAGCAATCTGCGCCTCCAGCGACGACGAGGTGCCGGGCTTTGCTCCAGAACGAAATGCCTCGTGTTTGCGCAGACCTTGCAGCACCTCGGAGGTTAGATTGAGACCGGGGAAACGCGGGTATTTGTTTTCCAATAACTCGACCACGCGCAGGCTTTGCTGATTGTGCTCAAACCCGCCGTGCTCGTGCATCAGTTCGTCGAGCATTTCCTCGCCGGAATGCCCA
Organism: Chthoniobacterales bacterium; assembly: GCA_039930045.1. NCBI lineage: Bacteria > Pseudomonadati > Verrucomicrobiota > Spartobacteria > Chthoniobacterales > Chthoniobacterales bacterium. Next base: position 44,160 of record JBDSQB010000023.1, read on the forward strand.
AATGGCGCGTGCCCGAGGTCGTGAGCGAGCGCGATGACCTCGGCGAGATCCTCATTCAACGAGAGCGCGCGGGCTATCGTCCGGCTAATCGAAGCGACCTCGATGGTGTGCGTCATGCGCGTGCGCAGATGGTCGCCAGTGCCGTTGAGGAAGACTTGTGTCTTGTATTCGAGCCGGCGAAAAGCGCGTGAGTGGATGATTCGGGCCCGATCTCGTTGAAACTCGGTGCGAAATGGGTGCGACGCTTCCGGGTAATGCCGGCCTGCGGACAGTGCCGACTTCTGGGCATACGGCGCGAGGGTGGCCAGCTCGATCTCCTGATATTTCTCGCGGGTGCGCAGCATGTTGGGCCGCAGTTTACTCGTCTTCGGGCTGGGTGAGAATCTGTTTTCTCAAGCGCCGCTGTGCCTCGCGACCGGCCTTGCGCACGACGAGCAAATCGTAGGCGGCGAGGAGAAAAATCAGGATCGTCAGCCACATGCAGGCGAACCAGAAAATGAAAAACCAGACCACATGCGTCATCAGCCACGGCGCGAGAAACGTCGAGCCGACGAAGAGCATGACCAGCGCAACAACGACAAAAATCGAGAGCGCATGACGTCGCTGCGTCTGGTCGCGCACAAGCCCGAGGCACACTTGGAGGAGGAAACGCACCCGGCTAACTTTGCCGCGAGTCGGGCTCGAATCAAGAACCGTGTGAGTCGGGTTTGGCTCCGATCTTTGTGGATCTCGTTCCCAAACTCCGTTTGGGAATGCCTTGTCCCCGAAACTGTGTTTCGTCGGGGAACTTCGCAGCAGGGAAACTGGAGTTTCCGGAGCAAGTGCGTTCCCAAACTGGAGTTTGGGAACGAGGAAGCCCCAATCAACCCGCGAGGCGCGTGTGCTCCCCTAAAGAAAGACTAGCAGGCGCTAACCTTTATTATGCACCTGCGCGGCCACCTTCAGCCGCAACGCATTCAGTCGGATGAAACCCGTGGCGTCGCTCTGGTTGTAAGCCTGGGTCGGGTCGGCTTCCATCGTGGCGATGTGCGGATTGTAAAGGCTCACCGGGGATTTGCGGCCGGCGGTGATGATGTTGCCTTTGTAAAGTTTCAGCCGCGCCGTGCCGGTGACGTTTTTCTGGCTCTCAGTGATCAGCGCCTGGATTAATTCGCGCTCCGGCGCATACCAGAAGCCGTTGTAGATCAGCTCCGCATATTTCGGCTGGAGACCGTCGCGAATCCGCATGACTTCGCGATCCATCGTGAGCGTTTCCACCTGACGATGCGCTGCGTAGAGAATGCTGCCGCCAGGAGTCTCGTAAACGCCGCGGCTCTTCATGCCGACAAAGCGGTTTTCCACCAAATCGACGCGTCCGACGCCATTGCGGCCGCCGAGTTTGTTCAGCACGCGCATGATCCAGAGCGGGCTGAGAAGCACGTGGCCCTCGCCGGTTTTGATCGGAGTTTGATCGTAATGGAGGCCGGCCAGAATCTCTTCAATGGCGTCGCCGCCCAGCGAAACGCAATTTCCCGCGAGGAAGCCGAGTTCGATTACTTCGGGCGCATCGGGAGCGTCTTCTGGAGCCACGCTGAGCTTATACATGTCGCGCATTTCACTGGCACTCGCATCAAACCACGGATCCTCGAGAATGCCGCTCTCGAAGGAAATATGCAGGAGGTTGCGATCCATCGAGTAGGATTTCTTCGCGCTGGCCGTGATCGGAATCTGATGTTTCTCCGCATAGGCAATCATCTCCGCGCGACCGGGAAATTCCTCCCGAAAACGCTCCTGACGCCACGGGGCGATGACCTCGATCTCCGGTGCCAGCGCGGCGGCGGTGAGCTCGAAACGCACCTGATCGTTGCCCTTCCCCGTCGCGCCGTGCGCCACGGCCTGAGCGTTTTCGGCGCGGCAGATTTCCACCATGCGCTTGGCAATGAGCGGACGCGCAATGCTCGTGCCGAGGTAGTATTGGTTCTCGTAAAGCGCCCCGCCCTGCACCATCGGGAAAATGAAATCGCTGGCAAACTCCGCCTGCAGATTGTCGATGTAACATTTCGACGCGCCGGTGTTCAACGCCTTGGCTTCGAGGCCGTCGAGCTCTTCCTCCTGCCCGATGTCGGCGCAGAAAGCGATGACTTCGGCGCTGTATTTTTCGCGGAGCCAGGTGAGGAGGACGGAGGTGTCGAGACCGCCGGAATAGGCGCAAACAATTTTCATAAGGGGTGCTTTCCTACGTTGCGCGGAGGGAGTCGTCGAGTCAGTTTCGCATCGGACTTCCATTTATTTTGCCGCACCTCACCCCGCTCCAATGGATTTGCACCGCGCTCGCCGCACTCTGCATCGGGATGTCGAAGAGCGGCCTCTCGGGCATCAGCCTTGCCACGATTCTCCTGATGGCCCGGGTCTTTCCCCCGCGCGAATCCACCGGGATCATCCTGCCCATGCTCATCGCCGCCGACTTCCTCGCCTGCAGGGCGTTTCGACTCCACGCGCAATGGCGTCACGTCTGGCGGCTGCTCCCGGCGACCGTCGTGGGCGTGGTCCTCGGCTACTTCGCTATGCGGGCGATTCCCGAGGGAAACTACCGCCAGCTCATCGGCTGGATCATTCTCGTAATGGCGTTGCTGCAAGGGCTGAAAATGCGTTACCGCGAGCTTCCCCTGCCCGCGCTGCATCGCGCGCCGTTTGCGATAACGATGGGAGTCACCACCGGCGTCACGACGATGCTGGCCAATGCCGCCGGCCCCGTCGCCGCGCTCTACATGACGGCGGTGGACCTCCCGAAAATGCAATTCATCGCCACCTCGGCGTTCCTCTTTCTCATCGTGAACCTCATCAAAGTCCCCTTCAGCGCGAGCCAGGGGTTGATCACGGCGGACACGCTCCTTTTCAATGCGACTTGCATTCCATTCATCGCCATCGGCGTCTTCGGCGGCCGCTGGATCATTCACCGCCTCTCGCAGCGCGTTTTTGAAACGTGGGTGTTGGTTTTCTCCATCGCCGCAGCGCTGCGGTTGATCTGGATTTAAGTTCCATTCGACTGAGAAACGCCCAACAGCCGCTCGGAAAGAAACGTCTCAGGCCCAAACATGGCCGTCTCTCATCCAAACATAGCGGTCTTTTCCCAAAACATAGTCATCTCTCACTCAAACATGGTCGTCTCTGATTCAAACACAGCTTTTGCCAGCTTAAACATAGCTGCCTCCCACTCAGACATAGCGTTCCTCGATTCAGACATAGCCTCGTCGCGGCGCAGGACTTCCAAATAATCCATCGTCAGCCTCGCGGTGCTCCGCTAATTTCCCCCGATGGACTCTCTGGACGAACTCTTTGACGACGCGAGCGGCGACATCGCGCTTGGCGAACTCGACGCGGCGGCGGAGAAATACCGGCGCTGCGTGGAGCTGGACCCGGCTTTTTTCGACGGCTGGCACGCGCTCGGCATGACTCTGATGAAACTCGGACGTTACCCGGAGGCGATCGAGGCGGGGCTGAAGGCGACTGAGTTAAAGCCCAATGACCTGCTCGGGTGGTCGAGTCTGTCGATGTTTTACGTGCGCAACGGCCAGATCAAAGAAGCCGAGGCCGCCGGTGCGAAAGCGAAGATTTTGTCTTGGGGCGGCAAGATCGCGCGTGAATAATCAGCGGCCCATTCCCATGCAACCCGAATCATTTTTCATCACCACCGCCATTGATTACACGAACGGCGCACCGCACATCGGCCACGCCTACGAGAAGGTGCTCGCCGACGTGATCGCGCGGTATCAACGGATGGCCGGGCGCGAGGTTTTCTTCCTCACCGGGGTCGATCAGCACGGGCAAAAGGTCCAGCAATCAGCCGAGAAACAAGGCGTCGCGCCGCAGGAATTCGTCGATGGCGTGACCGCGAAATTCCGTGCCCTCTGGGACAAACTCGACGTGCGCTACGACGCCTGGGCCGCGACGACGGACGACCTCCATAAAGAATGCGTTCGCGCCAATCTCCAGATGCTTTGGGACGACAAAGACCCCGCCACGGGTGAGTCGCGCTGGATTTACAAAAAGAGCGAAGGCGGCTACTACAGCGTCCGCCAGGAGCAATTTCTCACCGATAAAGAGCGTGGCGAAGACGGCGAATTTGGCCCGGAGTGGCAGCCCGTTGAGTTTCGCGAAGAGGAAAATTTCTACTTCCGCCTGAAGGACCACAAACAATGGCTCCTCAACTTCATCGACAAACGCAGCGCCGATGGAAAACCCTTCGTCGTGCCCGACTTTCGCGTCGGCGAACTCCGCAACGCCGTGGAAAAACTCGATGGCGACCTCTGTATTTCGCGTCCCGTCGCGCGGCTCCAGTGGGGCATTCCCTTCCCTGAGAGCTTCGGCGCGGGCTTTGTCACCTACGTCTGGTTCGATGCGTTGGTAAACTACATCAGCTTCGTCCCCGGCCACGATCCCAAAGCGAAGGCTGGCTCCGACTCCGAGTTCGCCCGCTGGTGGCCCGCGCTCCACGTCATCGGCAAGGACATCATGATCCCCGCGCACGGCGTTTATTGGCCCATCATGCTGAAAGCGCTAGGCTACAAAGACGAAGAAATGCCCACCCTCCTCGTCCACGGCTGGTGGAACATCTCCGGCGCCAAGATGAGCAAAAGCCTCGGCAACGTCATCGACCCCGATGTCCTCGCCGACAAATACGGAGCCGAAGCCGTGCGCTATTATCTGATGAGCGACATCGCGACTGGCAAGGACTCGGATTTTTCTGAGGAACGTCTCATACAGCGATACAATTCCGACCTAGCTAACAGCCTGGGCAACCTGCTCAACCGCACGCTCAACATGGTGGCGAAGTATCGGGAAGGGAAACTCAAACTAAATAGCGATGTCCCGAATGACATCATGTCAGGAGTAGTTCGCTATCGTCTTCGCATGGAATCTTCTGGTTCAGATTCACCAGTAAACGTCGACCTAACGGATCAGCCGCTCTACCAGGTAAACAACTGCCTCGCTTGCGTCATCGAAATGACAAATTGGTGCAATCAATTTATTGATTCAAAGGCGCCATGGAAACTCGCCAAAGACCCAGCTCAAGCGGACCAACTCGACGCCGTTCTTTACACTCTCGCTGAATCGCTCCGCATCATCGCCATCCTTATTTCTCCCGTGCTTCCGAAGGCGGCGGCGGCGATCTTTATGCAACTCAACCGGGACGGCCCGATGACTCTCGCTGAGGCGACTTGGGGCAAACTTCCCGACGGTCATATCCTTGGAACTCCCACTCCGATCTTCCCTCGCATTCAGCCGCCGGAAACGGCGAGTTGAGTCAGGTTGTTATTTGGCCAGCGGCTGGCGCACTTCGCCGATTTCGATGGTGAGCCCGCGGTCCAGATTGGTCCAACTGATCACCCAAGTGTCGGACGGTTTCTTTCGCGAGAAGCGATATTTCAGCAGGCCGTAGTCGTCGTAGAAGCCCTGCCGGGGACGGGCGCTCTTGGCCTGCAGGCTGACTTTGTTTCTCGTTCGGCTGAGGGACAAGGCGACTTCTAGGTCACTCACCGGCGCGGGCAATTTGAGTTCGAGCGAAGCCTCTTTTTCCGTGACGGTGAAATGTTTGCCGTCACCGGTCGCAGTCATGCCCCGGAGTTTTTTCAGCTCCACCTTGAGCGGTTCGGAGGCTGCTTTCCAAGGCGGTGGCCCGAGGTCGAGCCGATCAAAACCCGCCTGCCGCCCCGCCACTCCGAGCAGGTGATATTCGGGGATTTCCAAGACGACGAGCGGCGGCTTCGGGCCCGCGAGTGACTCGTAATATTTGAGCCCAGCCCCGGAACTGAAGAGCGAACCTTTCGCCGGACGGTCGAGCCGGCGGACTTCCATTCCAGCGGCGTTGGCGAAAAATTCCGCAGAGTTAAACCCCGTGAAACTCGTGCCCAGCCAGCCAGCCTCCGTCGGAGCCGTGCGCAGTCGGGTGAAAGTCGGATCGTCCACCGAATCGGAGAAACGATTATCCGTGGGACTGTCCTGCCAAAAGCCAAATTTCCGGGCGGCTGATCCGGTGCGAAAATCGCGTTTCGCCCAATCCACCCGGTAAATCGGCTGGCCGTCGGCGACGGTTTTCATCTCGGGCCAGGTCTGCCGGAGGTAGCCTGCGAGTCCCTCCGACGCCGCCTGCGCACCACGGAAAGTCCAATGGTGGTCGCCTTTAAAATAGACCTGCGCACCCCGCGCGGCGGCGGCGCGCATGGCGTCGGTGGAGTTGAAAACGAGGAGGCCCTTTTGCCGGAGTTTCCCGGTCATCTCGGGAAGGAAGGCGAGGCGCTCGTGCTCCTTCTCGATCCAACCGGGGGTTTGGTCCGCGTAAAGCGTCGCGGCGTTGGGGATGAGTAAAATCACCAGTCGCATTCCCATGGCGCGGTAACGCAGGTCAAACTCGGCCAGCTTGTCGGCAACAGTCGCGGCTTGTTTCTGATAAAAAGTGGCGGACCGCGCCTCGACGGTTTCGGGGGAAAACAGCCAGTCATTTTTGCCCACGATCACGCCACTCGGGTTGCGTCCGGCCCAGGTGAAGGCGAGTTCGCGGTAGCGTGCGCCGGTGCCGTGGACGAGCCAGGAGCGGTTGCGCAGCCAGGCTTCGCAGTCGGTGGTCCATTCGCCTTTCCAGAGCAGCTTCGGGCGAAACTCGGGTCGCGGCATGTTGGGTTCGACGCCGGTGCCAGGCGGCTTTTTACCCATCCAGGAAAGGGCGGCATCGCTGATTCCCACGGCGAGGATGACGGCGAAAAAGAGGAAAAGGCAGATTCTTTGGATGGCGTGCGTGTGGGAATGCGACATGGCCTTAGAACTGAAAATAGAGGAAAGGATTCAACTCCTGCGAGGCGAGTTCGTGCAGGGCGAGGAGGAAGAGCAGGAGCATCGCGAGGGTGAGCCACGGGCGTCTTTTGCGCTCGGCAAACTGGTTGGAGTTCTTTGCAAAGAGAGCGATCAGCCAGCCGGTGCCGAAGAAAAACCAAAACCACGGCTGATGCAAACTGGCGATTTGCTCGTGCCACAAAGCCGGGCCGTGCGGCAGCAAATCGCGCACGAAATCCTTCATCTGGGCCACCGTTCCGACTCGGAAAGGAATCCAACTCAGCAGGATCAGGAGCAGGACGAAGAGGCGGTTTAACCACGCTGGGACGCGGTCTTGCAGGAGGGAGCGGCCTCCATTCCACCGCTCAATGGCGAGCCAGATGCCGTGATACGCGCCCCAGACGACGAAGGTCCAGTTGGCCCCGTGCCAGAGGCCGCCTAGGAGCATGACGATGATGAGGTTGATGCAGGTGCGGCGCAATCCCTGGCGGCTGCCGCCGAGGGGGAAATAGAGGTAGTCGCGCAGCCAGTTCGACAAGGTGATGTGCCAGCGACGCCAGAAATTGGTGATGCTCGTAGCTTGGTAAGGCGAGTCGAAGTTGACCGGAAATTTGAACCCAATCATGTAGCCGAGCCCGATCGCCATGTCGGAGTAACCGGAGAAATCGAAGTATATCTGCAACGCGTAAGAGGCGAGTCCGATCCAAGTCCCGGCGGCTCCGGCAGCGCCCGTGTCGAAGACGGCGTCGGCTGCGATGGCGACGTTGTTGGCGATGAGGACTTTTTTGCAAAAGCCGGTCATGAAAAGGAATGCGCCGCGCTCCAGCAGCTCGAGTCCGAGCACGGGCGACTTGAGTTCGTGGATGATGTTGACGTAGCGAACAATCGGCCCGGCGACGTGGGTGAAGAGCGCCAGATAACACGCAAAGTCGGTCCAGCGGTGCGCGGGCTCGACGGTTTTCCGATGGACATCGACGAGGTAGGAGATCGCCTGAAAGGTGTAAAACGATATGCCGACCGGGAGCACCATTGTTTCCCATCCCATGGTTTTCCAGCCGAGGCCGGACATGAGCGCGTTCCAATTGGCGACGCCGAAGTTGGCGTATTTGAAGTAAGCGAGAACGGCGAGGTTGAGCGTGACGGCGAGCGTCAGTGGGATGCGACTCGACTCATTTTTCCTGCGGGCGATCCACGAGCCGGCGTGATAATTGAAAATGCTCGACGCGATGAAGAGCAGCATAAAATCCGCCCGCCACCAGCCGTAAAACGCGAAGCTGGTGATGACCAGGCAAAGGTTTCGCGCCTGCCCGCGAAACAGCCGCGACGCCACGATGATGAGCGGCAGAAAGAAAAAGAGAAAGGCGTAGGACGTGAACAGCATCGGCGGGTGGCGCAAAAACTAAATCAAAGCGTCCCGCTTTGACCAGCCATCTCACTCCAAGTCGAGTTGGATTCGACTCAGGCCCGTTTGCGCCGGTAAAGGACGCCGCCACCGCAGAGAGCCAGGGCCGCCAGGCCGATGGTCGAGGGCTCGGGCACAGCGGTGTAGGCAAAGTTGTCGGTTTCAAAAGCCGCATTCGGCGAAGAGAAGACTGCCGAGGTGATCACGTCGCTGCCGGTGGTATTGAAATTGGCGTAACCCGTGGCGCTGCCCGTCGTGAGCCCAGGGGTGTTCGTGCCGGGAACAAAGGTGCCGAGCGACGTGGAGCCATTGAAAAGTTGCACCGAGTTATACGTGTCGGGAGTCGTCCAGGAGAACCCGAAATAACTCACCGCCGTGCCGAAGGTGACCGTCACCGGACCAGGACGACCGGTGCCTCCGACCGCCACGTAAACGCTCGTGTCCCCACCCGGCGTGGTATATTGGCCGCCTACGGAACCCTGCACAAAAGTGCCCGCCGTGCTGCCCGATCCGGCTGTGACTCCCGTCATCGTGATGTTGCTGGAAACGTAGGTCGTTCCCTGCGAGAGGATGACGACGTCGTTGAAATCCACGGTCGTTGCACCGGCGACACTCGTCTGCTGGCCCTGATTCGTCACGGCGGTTCCGGCATTCGAGAAAACGACTCCGGCGGAAACACAGGCGAGCGGAAGGCCGAGAAGCTGGATCAGGAGGGAAGAGGTTTTCAAGGTGCGGAGGTTATGCCGATGAACGGTGGCGGGTGTCAAAGGATTTCTTCAGGACGCCCGCGGCTTCAGATGTGGGAAAAGGATGACATCGCGGATCGATTCGGCGCCCGTCAGCATCATCGCCAGGCGGTCGATGCCGAGTCCGATGCCACCGGCGGGCGGCATGCCGTGTTCCAGCGCGAGGAGAAATTCCTCGTCGATGCTCTGGATTTCCTCGCCGGCCTGCTCCTCCAGCCGCGCGCGTTGGGCGATGGGGTCATTCAATTCACTGTAACCGGGGGCGATTTCCTGGCCATTGATGATCAACTCAAAAACGTCCACGACGCTGCCGTCGGCGGCGTTTTGCTTGGCCAGCGGCACGAGCTGGCTCGGCACGTGCGTGACGAAAAGCGGGTTGAGCGATTTCTCCTCGATGAGCTTCTCGAAGAACTGCTGGGTCATCTCAAAATCTTCCATCGCGGGACTGACCTCGAAGCCGAGTTCGTGGGCGCGGGCGCGTTTCGCCTCGGCGCTGAGCGCGCTCCAACCCGGATCGCGCGCCTCGATGAGTTCGTGATAGCGGGCGCGTTTCCACGGGCGCGTGAGGTCGATGGTCTTGGTGATTTCGCCCTCGGAGTTTTTGTGTTCTAGAACCAGCGTGCCGCAAACCGTCTCCGCCAGGTGGCAGATGAGCGACTCCATGAGTTCGGCCATCAGCTCGAAATCGGCATAGGCCCAATACGCCTCCAGCATGGTGAATTCCGGGTTGTGCCGACGCGAAACGCCCTCGTTGCGGAAATTGCGATTCAACTCAAACACCTTATCGAAGCCGCCCACGAGTAGCCGCTTCAGATACAACTCCGGGGCGATTCGCAAAAACAAATCCACTCCCATCGCATTGTGATGCGTCTTAAATGGCTGTGCCGCCGCGCCGCCCGCGATGGTCTGCATCATGGGCGTTTCGACTTCGAGGAAGCCGCGATCCTGGAGGAAACGGCGGATGCCCGAGACGATCTGGATGCGTTTCAAAAAGACCTCGCGCGACTCCGCGTTGGCGATCAAATCGAGGTAGCGCTGACGATATTTCGTCTCGACATCGGTCACGCCGTGCCATTTCTCGGGCAGCGGACGAAGCGACTTCGCGAGCACGGTGAAGGCTTTGACATGGATGCTTTTCTCGCCGGTGCGCGTGACGAAGCAAAAGCCCTCGACGCCGATGAAATCGCCCATGTCGAGCAACTTGAAAATCTCCGTGAGCTCGGGTCCGAGTTCCTTCGTGCTGACGTAAAGCTGGATGCGTTCGCCGCTCGACGACAGATCGAGAAAGTGGCTTTTCCCCATGTCGCGATGCGCCGTGAGCCGTCCCGCGAGCCGCACTTCGAGCCCTGGCTGCTCAGGAGTCTGCGCGACAAATTTTTCCCGCGCCTCGGCAATCGTGTGAGTCGTATCAAACCGCGCCCCGAAGGGATCGACACCGAGTTCGCGGAGTTTGGCCAGCTTCTCGCGGCGGATGGTGAGGAGTTCGCTGAGTTCTTCCATAGAGGGGAATCAGGAAATCAGGAAATCAGGAAAGGGAAAGCCGGGAATGAAAAAAGCTGGGTGATGAGTTAAGTGTCGGCGTGGAACTGCGGGTGCTGGAGGATGAGTTCGCGGAGGGTGGACACGGTCTCGGGCGGCGTGTCGGTGGGGAATGGGGTGTCGGAGCGTTGCCATTTTTCCAGCCAGTCGAGTCCCAATGGAATGAAGTCGGCTGCTGCGGAGGGGGTGAAGGCGACGGTGGTTTCCAGGCGAGTTCCAGTCGATTGGCCGGCGGCGATGTGGAAGCCGGCGGCGAGCAGGGCGGCCCGGGCGGCGGTGGAATAGCTGTAGGTGAAGAGGGCGCACGGATGCTGTCCGCAGACGGCGAAGAGGCGACGGAAGGCGTCGATGCTCCAGGCTCCGGGGTTGGTTTTTCCGGAGAAGAGGTCGTAATAGATGAGGTCGGGAGGCGGACCGGAGAGGTTTTCGAGGAAGTCACCCGTGATGAGTGTCCAAGTGAGGCCGGGGTGGGTGCGCGATTGCCATTTCCCCTTTTCGAGGAGGGCGATGGGGCCGCCGTGGCGCAGATAATGAAAGAGGTCGCGGTGGCTGAGGGCGAGTCGCAGGGCGTCGAGGTCGTTTTCAAAGCTGACGATGTGCAACGGGCGCACGGGGTGAAGCTGGCTTTCGTAGCATTCGATGGCGGCCATGGCGTTGGCGCCGGCTCCGAGCCCGATGTCCCAGAGAGTCAGGGGCGTTTCTGAGTGGAGTTGCAGTTGATTGGCGAGGCCGGATTGGCGAACGTAGAGTTCCCGCGCCTCCTCGATCGGCGGCAGGCGGCCATGCATGATTTCTCCGGACTCGCTGTGGCGGATGCTGGCTCCGCTTTGTTCATCGAGATGGACCTCAAACGCGCCAAGCTGGAGGACGGGCCGCTTCGGTTTCCGACGAACGGGAGCGACGGGATTGTCGAGGTCGGTGACGTGCAGAAAGGCGCGTTTCTCTTGATAGAGCGTGAAGAAGCGGTCCTCGAGAATGCTCTGCCGGATGTCGCGCATGAGCTGATGGTAGAAATGGAAATTATGCTGCCCGATGAGTTGCCAGCCGAGGACTTCGCCCGTTTTCGTGAGGTGATGCAGGTAGGCGCGGGAGAAGCGCGCGCAGGTGGGGCACGGGCAATCGGGGTCGAGGGCTTCCTGGGAAAATTTGTAAACGCCGCGCCGCAGTTGCAGGAAGCCGCGCGAGGTAAAGGCCCCGCCGCGCTGGGCGACTTGGGTGGGAATAATGCAATCAAACATGTCCACGCCGCGATGGACGGCTTCCAAAATATCGAGCGGGGTGCCGACGCCCATCAGGTAGCGTGGACGGTCGGCAGGGAGGAGTCCGGCGGTGAATTCGCACATGTCCTCGCGCTCGCCGCGCGTTTCCCCGACGGCCAGGCCGCCAATGGCGAATCCATCGAAGGGGAGTTCGCAAAGACCGGCGGCGCTTTCTTTTCTCAAGTGCGGAAAGAGCGCGCCCTGGATGATGCCAAACATGGATTGCGGGGAGTCGCCGCGGGCGGCCAGGCTGCGCTCGGCCCAGCGTTGGGTGATGCCGAGGGCGGCGCGCGCGGCGGCCTCATCGGCGGTGGAAGGGATGCATTGGTCGAGGGCCATCATGATGTCGCTGCCGATGGCGACCTGCGTTTCAATGCTCCGTTCGGGGCTGAGGAGGATGGTGCGTCCGTCGAGATACGACTTAAACTCCGCCCCGTCCTCGCTCATGGAGCGGGAGTGCGGCAGGGAGAAAATCTGGAAGCCGCCGCTGTCGGTGAGGACGGATTTTTTCCAATTCATGAACCCGTGAATGCCGCCCGAGCGCCGGAAAACCTCGGCTCCAGGTCGCAGCAGAAGGTGGTAGGTGTTGGCCAGAAGAATCTTCGAGCCGGAGTCTTCCAGCGTCTGCGGGAGCTGGGCTTTCACCGTGGCCTGCGTGCCGACGGGCATGAAAAGCGGCGTGAGGACTTCGTTGTGGAGGGTCTGAAACCGGGCCGCGCGCGCTGCCGAGCCGGTGGCTTGGGCCTGGAGTTGGAAGTGGAGGCGCGATTCGGTCATGGGAAAGGCGGGGACTGTAAAACGAGCCGGGTGCCAGTGCGATGGGGAAGTTTGGTTGCCTTTCGCCGCCGGGTCACCCACGCTGCCGCGGACATGATTCCCACGAACCAACTCGGCGAGACGCGCACCCCGGACGGCAGCCGTTTCAGCCTGCACGAACACGACGGCGAGTTCTTTCTGAAGCTCAACGGACGCCAGCTTATGAGCACGACTTCGACGGTTTCGGAGCTGCTCCTGGCCGATCTCGCCTGCCCGCTGCTCGGCGCGAAGACCAACGCCCGCGTCCTCATCGGCGGGCTCGGGCTGGGCTACAGCCTCAAGCGCGTGCTGGAATTAGTCGGGCCCGGCGCCACCGTGCATGTGGCCGAGTTGCTGCCCGATGTGGTGCAGTGGAACCGTGAATTTCTTCAAAAAATCAATGGCCCACTGCTCGACGACCCGCGCGTGAGCGTGATCGTGGCGGATGTTTTCCAAGTGATCAGCGATGCGGGCAGCGAGCGTTACGATGCGATCCTACTCGATGTGGACAACGGGCCGACGTCGTTTGTGCAGGCGCAGAACTCCCGACTCTACGACCGCAGCGGTTTCGGTCTGATCCGTCGCGCGCTAAACGCCGACGGCTGTGTGACATTCTGGTCCGCCGCGCCGGAACCCGGCTTCGTTGGCCGGTTGCAGAGGGCAAGATTTTTGGTGAATTCCGTCCCGTGCAAAGCCCACGAGCGCGCGAAACGCCTGGAGCATGTCATCTACGTGGCGAAGCGGGACGAGCGTCCACCGGCGGCCAAACCCGTCGTCCACGTGCAGCCCTCGCGCTTCAAAAAGCCGCACCGAAAATAGCGCCGGGTGTAATTTATTCCTGGTGACGTCCGGGAAAGGTCAGCTCTGCGATGCCGCTCTTGTCGAGATCGCCGAGGCCGAGGGAAATCATCCGGTCGAATTGGGCCTTGGCCGCGGCAGCGAGGGGAAGCTGGAGACCTTGTTCGACGCCGAGCGCCAGGGCGATGCCGCTGTCTTTGGCGGCGTGCGCGGCTGAGAAGAAACAGGCGTGATCGCGGTTCACCATGTCCTCGCCATCAGTGGCGACGACGCGGGAGTTGGCTCCGGTTTGGGAGAAAATCTCCAGGAGCATCCGGGGATCAAGCCCAAGGGCGGCACCGAGTCCGAGCCCTTCGGCGAGCCCTGCGGTGTTGATGTTCATGACCATGTTGACGAGCGCCTTCACCTGACCCGCGCTGCCCGCCGGGCCGATGTAACGCAGGAGCTGGCCGCCGTCGCTGAGTTCGGCGAGGAGGGGTTGAAGCCGGTCGAAAGTGGTTTTTTCTCCGCCGCACATGAGGTAAAGCGTCCCGGCCCGAGCTTGGGGAATGCTGGAGGCCATGCAAGCTTCGAGGGACGCGGCACCGGCCAGAGCGACAGCAGATTCGACTTCAATATGGATCTGCGGGCTGACGGTGGCGCAGTTGACGAACGTCTTACCAGCCGCGTCGATGAGCAGACTGTCCCCGCTGGCGGCAAAGATCGCCCGCTGCGCTGCGTCATCGGTGACGACCGTAAAAATAACGTCCGCCGCCGCAGTGACATCGGCCAGCGCGCTGCAAACTTTTGCGCCCAACTCGTCAGCGACTCCCTGCGCCGAGGCTGCATGACGGTCGTAGATTGCCGTGACAGGGTAACCCTGTTCGTGGAGCCGCCGGACCATGTTCGCGCCCATCCGACCAACGCCGACAAACGCAATTCTGGGTTTCATAAAAGTCGCGGGCAGCGAAAGCGTTGCAGCTAGAAAAAAGTGGCGGAAGGGGTGGGATTTGAACCCACGATGCCTTTAACAGCATGCTCGATTTCGAGTCGAGTACATTCAACCAAGCTCTGCCACCCTTCCGTTATTGGCGGAATGTGCGTGTTTCGCCGGTGCTTTGCAAGCGAGAAAGCTTGTTATTCAGCCCTCGTGGATTTGTAATTTCCGCCATGTTCCCCCAAATCCCCCCGGATGTGGCTGCCGCAAAAAAGACCTTCCCCTGGTGCATCGCGCTGGGGCTTGTTCTGGGCTGGCCTGCTCTTCTGATTGCTGCCGACCCCACCCCCGAGGCGATGCCCTCCGCCACGGTTAGCAGTGCCACTGGAGCAGACAAACTGCCCGCATGGATTCCGATTTATCCCGGCTGGACACTTACCTCGGACGGTGGTTTCCATGTGAAATCGGGTGAAGACGCCACCGGTTCCATCGCCGGGACGACGAAGGATGCCGTCACGAAAGTGAGCGGTTATTACAAGGACACGCTGGAGAAAGCGGGGTTCAAATGCACGGAGACCAACACCCGCGTCGGAGCCGTCGAGATGAGTTCGGTCTCAGCCAAAAACGAAAGTCTCGGACAGGAAATCACCGTGAGCATTCAGAAAGATCAAGCCCGCCCCGATGCGCAGGTGACGCTGGTTTACCAAAGCAAAAAGCCCTGAACTGGACATTCGGAGTTGCATTCAACTGTCCCGCGTCCAGAAGCCAATGCGGCTCGCTGAAAACGATGAAATGGCCGCATTATTCAGTTCCGGCTTCAAAAGTTGCAAAAAAAGGGCATTTGCCCCCTAGCCAAACCACCGGAAGCGCAATACAGTTCAAACGTGCAAAGACCTAGAATGCAGGACATCGCCACCCAAGCAGGGGTGGGAAAAGCCACGGTTTCTCTCGCTTTAAGAGACGATCCCAGAATCCGCCCCGAGACGCGCCGCAAGATCAAGGAAGTGGCAGATCGCCTTGGCTACCGAAGCAATCCGACCGTCGCTAATCTCATGGCGCAGCTTCGGGCCAGCCGCGAACCCAAGTTCCAGGCGACTCTGGCTTTTCTCAACGCCTCGCCTCGCGACGCCGAACTCAAGTCCGAGTCCACTTTCCAAAACTGGCTGCGCGGTGCCAAGGAGCGCGCCCACGTTCTCGGCTATGAAATCGACTACTTCTGGCTACACGAGCCGGAAATTACCTCGGTCCGGCGTCTGAAAATCCTCCAGTCCCGCAACATTCGCGGAATGATCCTCGCCGCTCCTTTCGACGAATCCTCCATCAATCTCGACGATCACATTCTTTTTCCCGGCTTCGCCAGCGTCGCGCTCGGCCGCAAACTCGTCGAGCCCTCCCCTCACTACGCCTGCAACGACCAATACGACACCGCCATCACCGCCATGTCGCACATCTATAAGAAAGGCTACTCGCGTCCGGGCCTCGTTATTTCCGAGCAGTTGGATCGTGCTGTGGAATATCGTTTCTCCGCCGGCTACACCTCCGCGCAGAAAATTCCCGACGCGAAGACCGTTCTCCCCGTGCTCTATTTTGGCGACGAGGCCGCCTTCGGAAACTGGTTCCGCAAAACGCAGCCTGACTCGATTCTCACCGACAAAGTCATCCTGCGCGAATGGATCAAAAAACTTCCTGGCGGCGAAAAAGTCGGCTTCGTCCACATGGATTGGGACCCGACGCTCACCGACTGGGCGGGCACCAACCAGAACAACGACAAAGTCGGCGCTGCCGCGGTGGACATCCTCATCGGGCAAATCCATCGCAACGAATCCGGCCTGCCTCCGTTCCCACGGTCGATCATGATTGGCAGCACGTGGGTCGATGGAGACAGCCTCCCGCAGAAAAACGCCTAACTCCGCATCTTCCCAATCGAACACCGCGATCCGCTCTCAGAGTTGATTCGCGGTTTTCTTTTGCCCCGGCGCGGGTAATTTCCCGGCCATGGATCGCATCGTCGGGATCGAGATCGAATACGGCTGCCTCGCCACCGGCCCCCTCGCCGCCTCCTGGCCAGCGCGGGTGAGAAATTTCCTCTTCGCCGAACGCCAGCGCGGCCTCATTGACCAGCATTACCGCGATTACGAGGAGCCTCCCGGCAACGGCGGATTCCTCTTCAATGGCGGCCGCCTCTACCTCGACATGGGCCACCTCGAATACGCCACCGCCGAGTGCCTCGACCTCCATGATCTCGTCGCCCACGAGCTCGCCGGCGACCAGCTCATCCTCGAAGCCCTCCAATGCCTGAGTGAAATGGAACCCGACTCTGACGTTTCCTTCCTCAAAAACAACATCGACCACTTCACCGACGCCACCTTTGGCTGCCATGAAAACTACCTCATGCAGCGCGACGCCCTTTTACCGACGGTGCCCTCGGAGCCCTCCTCGCCTTCCTCGCCACCCGGCAAATCTTCACCGGCAGCGGACGCATCGGCAGCGCCGCCCCACAATTCTACACCGACCCCGAGGAGCCCCTCCTCACCCCGCAGTTCCAGATGAGCCAGCGCGCCGACCACATGGTCAACGACATCTACCAGTGGGTGCAATTTAACCGCTCCATCATCAACGCCCGCGACGAACCCCTCGCCGACCCGCGCCGCTACCGCCGCCTCCACCTCCTCATCGGCGACTCGAATATGAGCCCCTACGCCATCGCCCTCAAAGTCGGCACCACCGCCCTCATCCTCCGGCTCCTCGAAGAACAGGCCCTCCCCACCGACCTCGCCCTCCTCGACGCCGTCCATACCACCCGCACCCTCTCGCGCGACATCGGCGGCGCCTGGCTCGTCCGCTTGGAAAATGGGGAAACGATCAGCGCCATCGACCTGCAACTCGCCTTTCTCCGCGCCGCCCGCGACCGCTTTGCCCACGAAAACCCCGAGACCGACTGGGTCCTTGCCCAGTGGGAATACGTTCTCACCCATCTGCGCAGCGACCCCGAGAGCCTCCTCGGCGGCGTGGACTGGCTCACGAAACACTGGCTGCTCCAGCTCTTTGCCGACGCCGAACACCTCGCCTTCGACGATCCGTGGATGCTCAGCCAGGACCTCGAATACCACAACATCGACCCCGCGCGCGGCCTCTTCCACTCCATCGAGAGCGCCGGGGAGATCCGCCGCTTTAACGACTCCGCCCGCCGCGCCAACGCCCTCGGCGAGCCCCCGGCCAACACCCGCGCTGCGGGTCGTTCCACCGCCATGCACCGCATCCGGGAGCGCGGCCTTCCCTATTTTCTCAACTGGGACGCCGTCGCCCTCGACGAACACCGTACCCTGCTCCTGCCCGACCCATTCCGCCCTTACTCGACTGAAGCCGCCGCCTTCCTGCCCTAAAGAACGCCCTTTCGGCCTCCCAGGCATTTGCCCTCCAGAAGCGGTCCATGGAGCGCATCTGTCCTCAGATGCCACATGTGCCCGACTCCCCCCTTCCGGCCAGCGATACGCCTTCTGCCACTCCGCAGCCGACCCGGCTCCAGCCAACCGACCCGCCTCTCGTTCCCAAACTCCGTTTGGGAATGCTACTATCCCGTGAAACTCCCAATTCGCCTGCACGCGCACCAAGAACAGAGATGAAGGCCTGTTCGAGTGAATCTGTCTCAGTGTTTGACCGATAACTTTCGTCTATAATAGGTTAGGCATTCGGGTATTTTTCCATGAAGCGAACGATTTCATCCGCTGCCCACTCGGCATTCAAGATGCTTATGTTGTTTTTCTCCTTCTTGTTCGTTCTGATGTTCATTGTCTCGAGTATCGACTCAGGTCGAATTCGCTGGGACCGAGTTTTATTCCCAGGAGGAGTTCTGGCGCTTTTTCTTTGGTTTGCTATTTCACGCAAGACTATCCAGATGGATGACCATTTTTTGTATGCTTCTGTTTTTCGTCGCGTTGCTGTCATCCCACTTGAGCAGATTTCCTCCGTTCGCGAATCCATTGGCATGAGAGATCGATCTGTAACGATTCATTTTCACAACACCACACCTTTCGGTCGTTCTATTACCTTTTCTCCGACCTATAAGCTTACTGGGAAGCCACATCCGATCGTTACCGAGCTTTCGGCATATGCTCATGCACCAACCAACGCACCTTATGAGCATTGATATTGAAGAGAAACTTCTACGGATGGATAAGAAGCTTGAATCCAAGTGGCGATATATTTTCATACATGGCGTTCTGGTTTGTGGTCTGCCATTTTGGGGCATTGGGTTTGCAAATCGCTATTTCTTCCACCACGACCAGCATTTGATACGGAACTCAATAATAGGATTGCCTTTTGCCTTAGTGTTGAGCTTTGCCTATGGATATTATCAGTGGCTATTTCCTTTTTGGCGGACTGGCTGGCTTCATTGGGTTCTCAAGATCACGCACCCTGAAGCCAAGTAATAGGTTCCCTCGTTCCCAAACTTCTCTTTGGGAACGCCGTTATCCGGCGAATCTCCTGATTTGCCAGTGACGCGGGTATGGGAAGGAAACAGAATTTCCCAGCCAAGTGCGTTTCCAAACAGGAGTTTGGGAACGAGGGTGTGCGAAGGAGGCTGGTATTTGAAGGCAAGGTCACTTTTGCACCTCTACGAACCCAAGAAGGCATTTTTTCTTCGCGTCTTTCTGGCTTCTTGGTTTAACTTTTCTCCCCAATGCCTGCGGCCAAGTCTTCTTCTATTTATGCTGTCGTCGGGAGTGATGAGGCGAAGATCAAGCTGGCGGCTCGGGCGCTGGCGGAGAAGCTCTCGCCGCCGGATGCGGGGGAGTTTGGCCTGGAGATTGTGGATGGGTGTGTGGAGGGAGCGGAGGCGGCGCGCGCGAAGATACTGGAGGCGGTGCAGGCGCTGTTGACGCTGCCGTTTTTTGGCGGCGGGAAGCTGGTCTGGCTGAAGAATGCGACGTTTTTTGCGGATTCGGTGACGGGCCGGGCGGAGGCGGTGCTGGAGGCGGTGGAGTCGTTTTCGGAGTTGCTGAAGAAGGGCTTGCCGCCGGATGTGGTGCTCTTAATTAGTGCGCTGGACATCGACAAGCGGCGTTCGTTTTACAAGTCGCTCGGGAAGCTGGGTGAGGTGCAGGTGTTTGATAAGATTGAGACCGGACGTGGCAACTGGGAGGAGCAGGTGGAGGCGCTGGTGATGACGGAGGCGCGGCGGCTGGGGCTGCGGATGGAGCGGGATGCGCTGGAGTTGTTTGTGCAACTCGTGGGCGCGGACACGGGGCAGATGGGGAATGAGCTGGAGAAGCTGGATTTGTTTTTCGGGACTACGGAACCGAAGCTGGTGACGGCGGATTTGGTGCGAAGTCTAGTGGCGCGCACGAAGGAGGGGGTGGTCTTTGATTTGGGCAATGCCATTGCGCGGCGCGACTTGCGGAGTGCGCTGCGGCTGGTGGATCTGTTGTTGCGCCAGGGGGAGTCGGCGGTGGGGATCTTGCTGGTGGCGGTGATTCCAACGGTGCGGAATCTGTTGGTAGTGAAGGATCTGATGGTGCGGCACAAGTTGCGTCCACCGGAGCAGCCGTTCTTTTTTGGCAAGACGCTGGAGCGGTTGTCGGCGGAGGATACGCGTCATCTGCCGAGGAAGAAGGATGGGACGGTGAATGGGTATTCGCTGGGGATTGCGGCGCAGTCGGCGGGAAAATATTCGCTAGCGGAGTTGAAGTCGGCTCTGACGGCGTGTCTGGAGGCGAATCAGCTCTGTGTGACGACGCAACTGGATGCGTCGCTGGTATTGAGTCAGGTAATTGTGCGGGTTTGCGCGCCGGCGGCGGGGAAATAGAGGGATGAGGAGAACGGTGAAAATTTCTTCGGCATTTGCCCTTGCCAAGAGGGGTGGAACTTTGTCCCATAGCGCTCGCTTGTGACCGCTCCGAAATGGCTCTTATCTTTGATTTGTCTCCCGGCATTGGTTTGTCCAGTGCTGGCGCAGGTGGGTGAATTGACTCCCACGAAGTCGCCGGTGGAGATTTATTCCGATGGCGGCACTCGGTTTGAGGGCGGGATGGCGGTTGCCGAGGATAATGTGGTGATCTACTCGAATGGCGCACGGATGTATGGCGACTATGCCCAATACAATCCGGAAACGCATGACGTGCTCCTGAAGGGTCACGTGAAGATCTATCAGGGCAAGACGATCTTCGCGGGCGAAAGCGCGTTCTATAATCTGGACACCAAGTTTCTGCGCTCGTCGGATTTCCTAGGCGACTCGCTGCCGTATCATTTCCAGGGGGACAACCTGTATTCGATGGAGAACAGCGCGTATGCGGTGCGAAACGGCATCTTCTCGACGCACGACTCGTCGCAGCCAGACTATCACTTGCGCTCGCGCTTTGTCCGAATCTACCCGGACAACCGGATCATTTTCTCCAATGTGACGCTGTTCATCGGCCAGACGCCCATCTTCTGGTGGCCATATCTTTACCAGTCGCTCGACGAGGCCAATGCGTTTCTGGTGACGCCTGGTTACAGCGGAAAATGGGGCGCGTATCTGCTCGGCAGCGTGACTTTTCCCGTGACGGAACAAACCATTGGCCGCGTGCATCTGGATTATCGGAGCGAGCGCGGGCCGGCCTTTGGTCTCGATTTGGAATACAAAGGCGTGAAGCCCACGAACGGCGATCCGCAGAGTTACAGCAATATCCGCGGCTACATTCTGCAAGACTCGCAGACGGAGAAAAATGTGACCACGCTGGCGCGGCCCAATATCGATCCGACTCGTTATCGCTTAAGCTGGCAGGCGAAGCTTTATATGTCCGATGATTGGACGGCGACGGTCGATCTAAACAAATTGAGCGACAGCAAGTTTCTCGAGGACTTTTACCCGGCGGAAAACCGGCTCGATCCGCAGCCGGACACGGTCGCCGCGCTGACGAAGGCCTCGGAGCATTGGACTTTCACCGCACTGGCGCGGGCGCAGTGGAATGATTTCCAGCAAACCACCGAGCGTCTGCCCGAACTCGACCTCGATTTCGCTCGCAGCCGGCTCTTCGGATCCCCGATTTATTATGAGGGAGAGACCAGCGCGACGTTCCTGAACAAGGCGTTCCCGAAGGGCTCCGAGGCGACGGATGTGGATACGTTTCGGGCGGATACGTTTCATCAAATCAGCTATCCGAACACCTACTTCGGCTGGCTCTCAGTCGTGCCGCGTGCCGGATTTCGGGCGACTTACTATGACACCACGGGCACGACCACCCAGAGTCTGACGCCGTCGAGTCTGGACCGAATCGCGCAACTGCAAACGCTCGTCGCCAGCCAAAACACGCAGATCAACGACAACCGCGACCAGATCAACGCGCTCAATGCCCAGCTCGCCGTCGCTTCGCCGGGCGACGCGATCATCATCCAGCAGCAGATCAACCAACTGGAACTCGCCAACGCAAATTACCAGACATCGAACGTCAATCTGGCGAACAGCGTGACCGCTCTCCAGGGCGGCTCGACCATCGACGTTTACAACAAGACCGGCTCGCAACTGCGCACGGTCTTTAACTTCGGGGTCGAATCGTCCTTCAAGCTTTCCCGCACTTTCGACAACGTGGAGGCGCGCTGGGCCGGTCTCGATGGGCTCAAGCACATCATCCAGCCGTATTTGAATTTCTCCTACATCGCCGGTCCATCAGTGAGCCCCGACCGGATTTTGCCCATCGACGTTTACGTTCCGTCCACGCAACTCGCGCCGTTCGATTTCCCTCAAGCCACTGCCTTGGACTCCATCGACCAGGCCTCCGTGCTGCGGCTCGGCGTGCGCAATCGCTTGCTCACGAAACGCAACGACCAGAGCTTCACCTGGCTGGAACTCGACACGTTTTTCAACATCAATTACCAGAATCCCTACGACACCTCGGATTTCTCGAATCTCTTCAACCGCCTCCGCTTCAACCCTGTGCCATGGGCCGCGTTGTCCATCGACTCGCAACTCCCGGTCTTTGCGACTGGCTTCTCGGAAGTCAACACCGGCGTGACTTTTATGCCGACCTCCGACCTCACCCTCACGCTCGGCCATCGTTATTTGCAGAACAATCCGTTCTTCACCAACAGCAGCCTCGGCACCATCTCCGCCTACTACCAGATCGACCCCAACTGGGCGTTCAGTTTAAACGAGCAATACGAGTTTGAGGACGCCGTCCTTGAGAGCCAGCGCTACACGCTTTACCGCGACCTCACGAGCTGGATCGCCTCGCTCTCCGCCGTCATCCGCGACAATCGCGGCAAGGAAGACATCGGATTTTTCATCACATTCACCTTGAAGGATCTCCCTAACCTAAACTTGAACTTCAATGTCGATCCCGGCTCTACTGGCGGGCAGGACTAATCAACAACACACACATCATCAGCTAACTTAATATGGAACTTTGTATCATAGGCTCGGGTTACGTCGGACTAGTCTCCGGCGCATGTTTTGCAGAAATCGGCCATCACGTCGTCTGCGTCGATAACGACCAGAAAAAAGTCGATAAACTGCAAGCCGGCCTCATCCCCATCTACGAGCCCGGACTGGAAGACCTCGTCCATCGCAACGTCGCCTCGAAGCGCCTGCGTTTCACTAATTCCATCGAGGACGGCGTCGATCATTCCCAAGTCGTCTTCATCGCAGTGCCCACCCCGCCGCAGGTCGATGGCAGCGTCGATCTCACCTACATCGAACGCGTCGCCCGCGAGATCGCCGGCGTGCTTAAGCCCGGTCAATATCGCGTCGTCGTGGATAAATCCACTGTCCCCGTGAAGACCGGCGAGAAAGTAACCGAGACGATCAAACGCTATAACAAAGACGCCGAGTTCGATGTCGTTTCCAATCCCGAATTTCTCCGCGAAGGCTGCGCCGTGCCCGATCTCATGAACCCCGACCGCGTGGTCATCGGCAGTTCCAGCCAGAAGGCGACCGACCTTATGAAGCAGGTTTACGAGCCCTTCAAAGCGCCGATCCTCGTCACCGACATCAACAGCGCCGAGCTCATCAAGCACGCCGCCAACTCCTTCCTCTCCCTCAAAATCAGCTACATCAACGCCGTCGCCGCCATCTGCGAGGCCAGCGGCGCCGACGTGGAAATGGTCGCCGACGGCATCGGCATGGACAAACGCATCGGCCGCAACTTCCTCAACGCCGGCCTCGGTTACGGCGGCTCCTGCTTCCCGAAAGACGTCAAGGCGTTCATCGCCATTAGCAAGCAACTCGGCACGCCGTTCAAGCTGCTCGAGGAAGTCGAGCGCATCAACGCCTCCATGCTCGACCGGTTCCTCGACAAGATTCGCGCCAAACTCTGGGTCTTGAAGGACAAAAAAATCGCCGTCTGGGGCATGGCCTTCAAGCCCGACACCGATGACGTCCGCAACTCCGTCGCCATCGAACTCATCAACCGCCTCGTCGCCGAGGGCGCGCAGGTCAGTTGCTGCGATCCGAAAGGCGCTGAAAAAGCCGTCGAATGGGGCCTCGTCGATCCGGCGAAAGTCCGCGTCGTGGGCTCTCCGCTCGAAGCCGTCGAGGACGCCGAGGCGCTCATCCTCGCCACCGAGTGGCAGGAATTCCTCAACGTCGATTTTGAGGCGGTAAAAACCAAAATGCACACCGCCCTCATCTTCGACGGACGCAACCTCTACAAGCCCGAGACCATGAAAGAACTCGGCTTCGACTACATCAGCGTCGGCCGCTAGATTCGACTTCCATTCCACTGAAAAAGGCGCGGACCACCCTCCGCGCCTTTTTCGTGTCGCAGCCATTCGCCCGGAGATTCCGCCCATTCGCTTCCTCGATTCAGAAACTCCTCCCGACGCGACACTTTCTCATCATGGCCAGCCAGAAATCCGTCTCCAATTCCCTGAAACTCGCCTGAAATTTTCGCCCGCTCATCGCAACAGCCCAGAAACTCAGGCCGATTTCACAGAAACCCGCCACGAATTGTCACCTTTCGCCGTGCATTTCTCACCATTTCGAGACGAATTGCCAGAATCTCTGCTCATTTTTCGCCATTTCATCGCAAATTGCATCCCGTGCAACTCCGCTCAGGATTTCGGCTGAAGGCATTTCCTAAAGATCCTACCTTGTCACCAACCGCCGAAAGCAGGGAGCTGACCCTCGCCTCAAGTCAACACAGTCGCTCCACTACTAATCGTCATTTTGTCGTTAAAATATTTTTCTTCATATCTCTCTATAATTTTGTAACCTCAATTTCATGAAAACATTCACTATTGTAGCGTCGTTGTTGCTTTTTGCCCTTTGCGGTTCCGTTAAAAGCGAAGACATAGATAAGAGCGTAAAAACATTACCGCAATGGAAAGCCTTTGTTATAGAGAACGCAAAGCTAGAAGCTATTATTGCTAAAATCGGCAAGCCGGATCGAATTTCGGATATGGAACATACCAAATTGTATATGTGGGTTTCGAGAGTAGATAATGAAACGACGCAAGCGGCACCTCTTGGACTAATTGCGATGCCCTATAATGGGACCAATATAGTTGTTTCTATAATAAATCCTAATAGCAGTCAGCCTGAATTCTTTGAGTGGGGAGAGAAAATAATTACAGAAGCCGCCAGTAAATAAACGGAATATTTTATGCGTATCGCCACACAGGAAATTCACATTCCAGCCGAAGATTTTGGCATAAATCCGTTTTTAACTCAAGAGGGTATGCGAGACATGGTTGCAAGGGAGGAGGCAGCGCGTGACTTAGTCAAACATCCGAGGCAACTTTTGGCAGACATACATGCCGAATCACTGAATCCCAGAACAGATTTTGTTGCACGAACTCTAGCTCGAATGGCTTCAATGCAATTGCGGGTTCAGGAACAGATTGCCGAGCAAACAAAAGCAACAGAAAAACTCAATAAGACTCTACTTATTATAAGTTCCATAGCCCTGATTTTTGCCGCTCTATCTCTAGTTCTTTCAGGATTTTCGTTCTTTTACGACCATATGTCAGAATCACCTAAAGAGCGTAGCCAAATAAAGCAAAAATCATAACAAGCAGCACCACCAAACTCCACCAAAAAAAACGGGGCTGTCAACACTGCGGGTGATCATTTTTCACGGCTGGAAAAATATTATTTACCAGCGGGATTGAGCTTGCTACTTACCTCTCTCATCACTCCAACTCAATCCTATGCCCGACCAACCCACTGACCCTAACTCCGCTCCCGTTAATCCAC
Source organism: Chthoniobacterales bacterium (assembly GCA_039930045.1). Classification (NCBI taxonomy): domain Bacteria; kingdom Pseudomonadati; phylum Verrucomicrobiota; class Spartobacteria; order Chthoniobacterales; species Chthoniobacterales bacterium. Next base: position 69,592 of record JBDSQB010000023.1, read on the forward strand.
CGTCGGGTTCCCCGAATCCAGAATCCGGTTCGCAGCATTCCACGCCGCAGGCCTTTCATCAGGCGCAGCTCGAGACGGTGAAGAATGCCGAGGGGCTCGCCCGCAGTGCCGCGAAGCCGGAACACCAGCCGAAGTTGATTGCGGAAGGGATGAGGGCTGCGACGCCTGCGGATTTATTGCTCGCCTGCAAGCAATGGCGACAGCTCAGCGGCGAGGCCGTCGATGCCACGGAGGAACGCATCGAGGCGACCGATCTGGGCGACGATGCGGAGACCAAACTCAAGCGCGAGGTGGAATATTACCGGGGCAAATGCCGGCTGGCCATTGTGCAAAATCCGGCCTGGAGCAAGTCGCAGAAAGACGCCCTCAAGGCGCGGTATTTCATCGGGGTCGATCTCTTCGGCAACGAGGGCAATGCGGGCCAAAGCGTGCAATTGATCCTCGATCACGCAGCGGCGGATGCGCTGCCGGGCGTAACAGCGGAAAGACTGGCGTCTTCGGCGCTGGTGTTGAAAGCATTTACCGAGAGCCCCGATCCGCAGAACGACGCTCAGACGAAGGCCACACGGAAGCGCAAGCTGCGCGAAGCCGCCTTTGCGGAAGTGATGCGTCTGCGCCAGGAGATTCAGCATTGTGCCGACACCGTTTATCCTTGGTGGGACGATCTCAACATCGCGTATCGCAAAGAGTTTCTCCTCCCCATCGGCCGGCCATTTACGGCTTGAGTCGGGCGAGGTGGTTCACGATAAGAGGGCGCGGAAAATTGACTCCGCGCCTTTTTCGTTTCTCACGACCTTCATGAACGCCCGCCAACTCGCCCACCGCTGTCTTTACGATTGGAATCAGCATGGCGCTGGCGGCAGCAGTTATGCCGAGGACATTTTCAATCGACTGCAACTCGAATGGGGTTTCTCCGGCTCCGAACGCGGGTTTGCGCGGGAGCTTTTCTACGGCGTGTTGCGCAACCTCAGCGCGCTGGATTTCGTTATCGACCAACTCACCAGCCGCCCGCCTGCGCTGGAGCCGCGGCTCGCGTTGCAGTTGGGTTTGTATCAGTTGCTCCTCCTGCGCACGGCGGCCCATGCTGCAGTGTCCGAAACCGTCGATCTGGTGTCACGTCCGCAGCGGGGCTTCGTCAACGGCGTGCTCCGGCGGGTCACACGCGAGTTGGATTCGATTGAAAAACAGCTCGCCGCGCAACCCGACGAGATCCGCCTGTCGCACCCGGATTTCCTCCTCGAAAAATGGGCCTGGCAATACGGTCAGGACGCCGCGCGACAGATCGCCGAATGGAATAACCAGCCCGCCGACGTGTATCTCCGGCGCAATACGTTGGTCCCGGAAGGTTCCCTGGAAGGCCTCGAGCCCACGGCGCATCCGCTGGTTTTCCGCTCCACCGGACCGCTGCAACTCACCGGCGGCGACTTTTACGTGCAGGATCCAAGCACGTTGGTCGCGCCCGAGCTGCTCGCTCCCCTGCCCCACGAACACATTCTCGATGCCTGTGCCGCGCCCGGCGGCAAGACCAGCTACCTCGCCGCGCTCATGGGCAACGCGGGCAAAATCACCGCCACCGATTCGGATGAAACTCGGCTCCAGCGCCTCGATTCCAATCTAACTCGACTCGGCGTGACCAACACCACAATCGAGACCCACGATTGGGAGACCGGCGGCGGCGAACCCGTACAACACGACGCCATTTTGGCCGATGTCCCCTGCTCGAACACCGGGGTGATGCGCCGCCGCATCGACGTGCGCTGGCGGCTGCGGCCCGAGGCTTTTTACGACGCATCGACCCGGCAGCTCGCGATTTTGGAAAATCTCCTGCCTCAGCTTCGCCCCGGCGGACGCCTCGTTTACAGCACGTGCAGCATCGACCGCAGTGAAAACGAGGAGGTGGTGGAAACGCTTTTGAAGCGTCATCCGCATCTGAGTCTGGCCAAAACCGAGCGCCGCCTGCCGCATCTCGATCAAACCGACGGCTGTTTCGCCGCCCTGCTCATCGCCGCATCGTGAAAGAACTTCCACCCTCCTATCAACCGCAGATGGACGGCCTGCGTGCGGTGGCGATTTTGCTGATTCTCGTCCATCACTTTCACGGTCCGCTGCATGAGTATTATGAGTTTGGCCCGCTCGGGGTGCGGTTTTTCTTTGTCCTGAGCGCGTTTCTGGTCACGCGTGGTTTTTTGAAGGCGCGCCGTCGTTGCGAGACGGGGAAATCGACGGCTACGGGCGAGTTTGTGGAATTTGAAAAGCGTCGGCTCATCCGCATCGTGCCGCCCTATTATCTCTTTCTCGCCATCGGCACAGCGCTCGCGATTGTCCCTGTGCGCGAGACCCTCGGCTGGACGCTGCCGTTGCTGACGAATTTCTACATGGCCCACATCGGGGATTTTCCGCCGGTCATTTCGCACTTCTGGTATATCGCGGTGCAGGAACAAATCTACCTCGTCTGGCCGTGGCTGATCTTGCTAATTCCTTTCACAAAACTCCGTCCCGTGTTCATCGGCCTGACCGTGCTCACCCTCGGCTTTCGGGCGAGTTGCATCGTCCTGGGAGCCTCCGATTACGTGCGCTGGTTCAATCCCGTGGGCAGTCTGGATAGTTTCGCCATCGGCGGATTTCTCGCCTGCCTCTCGCTGGAAAAACCGCGTCTGCTAGACCGGACTTCCACTCGACTCTGGACGGGTTTATTGGCTTTGGCGGCGATCTTGGGCGGACATTTCCTGCGTCTGCTCCCGCTGCAAAATCCCTGGAGCATCGGCTCCGAACTGCTCGAAGCCACCGGCATCGCCTGGGTGGTGGCGTGTTCCGTCGTCGGATTTCGCGGCTGGCCGGGGAAGCTGCTGGCATCGCCCGCACTGGTTTATCTCGGGAAAATTTCCTACGGCATCTACGTTTATCATGTGCTCGTTTCCGTGCTTTTCGACGCGTGGGCCTCCAGCCATCACGTCGTGCTCGGGTTGAATCTGCGTTTCGCGATTCTCACCGTGATCACCGTCGCAGCGGCGGCGCTCTCGTGGCATTTCTTTGAAACTCCCATCTTGAAGATTCGCAAGAAAACGACCGCGTAAGTTGCGGCGTCCACGTCGAAGGTTAAATTCACCGGCATGAGCACCACAGAAACCATCACGCTCGGCGCCGGTTGTTTCTGGTGCGTGGAAGCCGTTTTTCAGCAATTGCCCGGCGTGCTTTCGGTCACGTCCGGTTATATGGGCGGCAGCGTTCTGAGCCCGACTTACGAGCAAGTCTGCAACGGCAATACCGGCCACGCGGAGGTGACTCGCATCGTTTTCGACCCGGCTCAAATCACCCTGGAAACGATCCTCGGCACCTTCTGGCACGCGCACGATCCAACCACACTCAATCGCCAGGGCGGAGACGTGGGAACGCAATATCGCTCGGCCATTTACTTCGAGAACGCCGCGCAAAAAGAAGTCGCCGAGGCTTCCAAACGCGACGCGCAGGCGGAGTTTTCACGGCCGATTGTCACCGAAGTCACGCCTGCGGACACGTTTTATCCGGCGGAAAATTATCATCAGGATTACTATCGGCTGAACAAAAACCGGAATCCGTATTGCCAGATGGTGATCCGGCCCAAACTGGCCAAGCTCGGCCTCGCTCTCTAGCCCGGCGGACAGGCTCGGAAAACGGCAGACTTTTCCTTTGCCAGAATGTTGATCTAACTTATCATCATTCCCCTGAGCGGCTTGATGCGGCTTGGTCAATTTCCACTTCATGTCCGCGTCCACACGACTTTTGCCCGGCTTTCGGATCACGCTCACCGCGACGCTCCTGTATACCCTGGTGATCGTGCTCATCCCGCTGTCGGCGGCGTTTTTGAAGACTTTCACCATGACGTGGCCGGAGTTCTGGCGCGCGGTCTCGAGCCCGAGAGTGATGGCGTCTTATCGCGTGAGCTTCACCACCGCGATGGCCGCGACGCTGATCAATCTCGTCTTCGGCGGACTCATCGCGTGGGTTCTGGTGCGATATAAATTCCCCGGGAAACGCTTCATCGATGCCCTCATCGATCTGCCTTTTGCGCTGCCGACGGCGGTCGCGGGCATTGCGCTGACCACGATTTACGCGCCGAACGGCTGGATTGGAAAATATATCGAGCCTTGGAGCGATCAGGTGCAAAAACATTACGCCGACCTCAACCCGACTGGCGGCCTTGACCTTTATTTCGCCCAGAATGGACTCAAACTCGCCTTCACGCCGGCGGGCATCACCATCGCGCTGATCTTTATCGGACTCCCTTTTGTCATTCGGACCGTCCAGCCGATTCTTCAAGATCTCGATCCGGGTTTGGAACAAGCCGCCGCCACCCTCGGCGCGAATCGCTGGCAAACCACCGTCCGCGTGATTTTGCCGGAGCTTTGGCCCGCGCTGATCGCCGGCTCGGCCATGTCGTTTGCCCGCGCACTGGGCGAATACGGCTCCGTCGTTTTCATCTCGGGCAACATGCCGATGCGAACCGAAATCACCCCGTTGCTGATCGTCACCAAGCTCGAGCAATACGATTACAAAGGCGCGACGGCGCTGGCCGTCGTGATGCTCGTGATCTCATTTGTGATGCTGCTCTTGATCAATTTTCTGCAATCCCGCCTCAATCTCCGGGCGAAAATGACTGCCTAAATGTCCGCCATCGTTTCCTCTCATCATTCCAGCGCCGAGGTTCGGGCCTCCACAGGCGAATCGACCTGGGTCCGCTGGCTGCTGACTTCGATAGCACTCATCTTCATCGCCGTCGTCCTGGTTTTCCCGCTGGTCACCGTCTTCGTGGAGGCGTTTCGGAAAGGGATCGCCTTCTATTTCGAGGCGATCAAAGAACCCGATTCCATCGCGGCGATCCGGCTGACCCTGATCACCGTCGGCATCGCTGTGCCGCTCAATCTCCTTTTCGGCCTCGCCGCCTCGTGGTGCATCGCCAAGTTTGAGTTCCGTGGAAAATCGCTCCTCATTACGCTGATCGATTTGCCGTTTGCGGTTTCGCCCGTCATTTCCGGTTTGATTTACGTGCTCATTTTCGGTGCGCAAGGCTGGTACGGACATTATATCGATGCGGCGGACCCGATGTTTCCACACTTCCACGCCTGGCTGGTGGAGAAGGATTTCCGCATCATTTTCGCCGTGCCGGGGATTGTTCTGGCGACGATTTTTGTCACGTTCCCGTTCGTCGCGCGCGAGTTGATTCCCCTCATGGAAAGCCTCGGCAACGAGCAGGAGGAAGCCGCCATCACCTTGGGCGCCAGCGGTTTGCAGACGTTCTGGCGCGTCACCTTGCCTAACGTCAAATGGGGTCTGCTCTATGGCGTGATCCTTTGCAACGCCCGGGCGATGGGAGAATTTGGCGCAGTCTCAGTCGTCTCCGGCCACATTCGCGGGCTGACCAACACCATTCCGCTGCATGTGGAAATTCTCTATAACGACAACAATTCCGCCGCTGCTTTCGCCGTCGCTTCCGTGCTCGCTTTTCTGGCCGTGATCACGCTCGTGCTGAAACGTCTCGCCGAAAGCCACATCCACGAACCATGAGCATCGAAGTCACCAATCTGACCAAGCGTTTCGGCACGACCGCCGCCTTGGAAAACATCAATCTCTCCGTCGAACGCGGCGAGTTGATTGCCCTGCTCGGCCCCTCCGGCTCGGGAAAAACGACGCTTCTGCGCATTCTGGCCGGACTCGAAACGCACGATTCCGGCACGGTCTGGATCAATGGCGAGGACTCGACCCAAGTCCCGGTGCGCAAGCGCCAGACGGGATTTGTCTTCCAGCATTACGCGCTTTTCCGGCACATGAACGTGTTTGAAAACATCGCCTTTGGAATCAAAGTCCGCCCTTTTTGGAAGCGCCCCAAGTCGTCTGAAATCAAGGAAAAGGTCAACCGGCTCCTAGATCTCGTGCAGCTTTCTGGATTCGGAAAACGCCTCCCATCGCAGCTTTCGGGAGGTCAGCGGCAACGCGTCGCCCTCGCTCGTGCCCTCGCCATTGATCCCAAACTCCTCCTGCTCGACGAGCCGTTTGGCGCACTCGACGCGCGTGTTCGCAAAGATCTTCGCCGCTGGGTCCGCGAGTTGCACGACCAGCTTCACATCACGACCATTTTCGTGACGCACGACCAGGATGAGGCTCTCGAAATCGCCGACCGCGTGGTCGTCATGCGCAATGCCCAAATCGAGCAGATTGGAACTCCCCAGGATGTCTATGACCATCCGACGAGTCCGTTTGTGGCGCAGTTTTTGGGGACGGTTTCCGAGATGAATGTCGAGAACGGCACCGCTTACATTCGCCCGCATCACGTCGAACTCGCGATTCACTCCAACAGCGAGGCCCAAGTGGAAATGATCGTTCGCGAGATTCACGCCGCCGGTCCGATGGCGCGTATTGATTTGGAACGCGCCGACACCGGTGAAAAAATCGAGTCGGCTCTCACTCGTCAGGCGCTGAACGAATTGCAACTCGTCAGCGGCCAGCGCGTCTTCGCCAAGATTCGCGAAAGCAGCGTCTTTCCGAAATAACGAAAGACGCCGCAAAGCGGAGTTAGACTTCGTTCGCTTCGAGGAAACCCTCGAGCTGGCGGATGCGGGTCGGGTGCCGCATTTTGCGCAAGGCTTTTGCCTCGATCTGGCGAATGCGCTCCCGAGTGACCTTAAACTGGCGGCCCACTTCTTCGAGCGTGCGGCTGTAGCCATCGACGAGACCGAAACGCTGCTCCAACACCTGGCGTTCGCGCTCGGTCAGTGTGTCGAGGACGTCTTTAATTTTCTCCTTCAACAGGACGATGGCTGTCATGTCGCTCGGGTTTTCCGCGCTTTTGTCTTCGATGAAATCACCGAAACTGGTGTCGTCCCCGTCGCCGACGGGCGATTGCAAGGAGATCGGCTGCTGCGCCATTTTCAAGACGGCCCGAACACGTTCGACTGGCAGTTGAATCTCGTCGGCCACTTCCTCGGGGCTCGGCTCACGTCCGTAATCCTGCACGAGCTGCTTTTGCACGCGCATCAGCTTGTTGATCGTCTCGATCATGTGCACCGGAATGCGAATCGTCCGCGCCTGATCCGCAATCGAACGCGTAATCGCCTGGCGAATCCACCATGTGGCGTAAGTGGAAAATTTATAGCCGCGCCGATACTCAAATTTCTCCACCGCCTTCATCAGGCCCATGTTGCCCTCTTGAATGAGATCAAGAAACGAGAGCCCGCGATTCGTGTATTTCTTGGCGATGGAAATGACGAGGCGCAGGTTGGCCTCGACCATTTCGGTCTTCGCCTTGAGCGCCTTGCGGAGCCATTTTTTCAGCTCGTCGTATTCGGCGTCGAACTGCGCAGGCGTCTGCCACAAGCGGAGTTCCAATTCTTTCAGCTTGGATTTGTAATCCGTCTTTCCAGCGGCCACAGCCCCGTCTTCCTGCTTGGCAGCCTCGGCCATGAGATGATGCAACATGCGCGCGGTCTCGTCGGCCTGATGGACAAATTCCTCAGTGACTTTCTGCTTGAAGTAAAATTTCGGGTAGAGCTTTTGCAGCGACTCGTGGGCTTTTCCAAAGGCGGTTTTGTCCACTTTGCCTTCGACTGCTTTAACAGACCGGCCATGCTTGCGATACAGGCTGGCGACGTCGCTCGTGAGCGTCTCCACCTGATGAATCAACTTGGGCAGGAGCTTCATGTAGCGCTCCCGGCTTTCGATTTTTTTGTCGAGAATCACGCGGTCAAAGCGCTCGCGGCCTTCGAGCAATTTCTGGGCGAGATCGAGATGGGCCCGCGAGGTAAAACCGAAGCGGTTGATGTGCTTTTGGACCATCACCTCGGCGTCCTCGATGCGCTTGGAAATTTCCACTTCCTGCTCGCGGGTCAGCAACGGGACCTGGCCCATTTGCTTGAGATACATGCGGACTGGATCGTCCAGAATGTCGAGGCGGTTGTCGGCTTTTTCCTCCTCCTGATTGCTGTCGTCTTTGTCGTCTTTTTCGTCGTCGCTGTCCTTTTTGCCGTCCTTGTAACGATCCACTTCCGAGGCGTCGATCAGGTCGATTTCGAGCAAACGCAGCCGGGAAAGAATCACTTCCATCTCGTCTGGATCGGTCACGGCGTCGGGCAGGGATTCGTTGAGATCCTCGTAAGTGAGGTAGCCCTGCTCCTTGGCGAGTTTGATCAGCTCGCGGATTTTTTCGTGCGTCTCCGGGTTGTGCTCGACGAAAGGAGCGCGGGCGACTTCGACCGCTGGCTTGGCGGAAATGGGCTCTTTTTTGACGCTCGTTTTGGAAGGTTTTTCCGCTTTTGAAGTTTTGACCGACTTGGCTGATGCGTCTGCAACTGGAATGGCCTTTTTACCGGAAGATTTCTTCTTTTTCTTCGCGGCGGGAACTTTCTCTGAAGCCCTGGATTTCTTGGAAACGGCGGCGGGCTGGCTCTCCGCGCCAGTCAACTCAGACTCGAATGAAGCTGGCTGGGAAGCCTTTTTGGCCTTCGCCTTCGACTGGCTGGAAATATGCGGAACCAGCTCATCCAGAGGAGCTTGCTCGGGTGGAATATCCAGATCGCGGGATTTTTTCGACTGCTTTAAGAGACTTTTACCAGAACCTTTGGCTTTAACTTTGTCATGTTTGAAGGATGGACGGGTCTTGGGATTCGGCATAACCAGCTCTGGATGATTAACAAACTGCCCGCTCCATTTTTTAGAACGGATCCTCGGTCGAGATCGAGGGCTGCGGAACTTCCATGAGGACGGTTTTGAGGTCAAGGATTTCTTTCTGTTGTTTTTGCCACGGGGCGATGTCCTGACCGGCGGCGAGGGCAGTGATGAGCGATTGCTGGACGCGTTTGAGCTGGCGGCTGATCTGGGTCGCGCAGAAATCTTTCCAGAAACGGTGGGCGGATTCCTCGGCGTCGGCGAGACGTTCGTTGAGCAGGCCGACTGCGTAGGCTTCCTCGGACGAATCGAGCGAGGACAGGAAGGATGAAATGGAACTCGGCTTCTGCGCATCGACCGGCGAAAAGATGATTTTCTCGAAGAAATCCGCCCCGGCCTGGCCCTCGATAACTTTCAGCCACGGCTGTGAACGGATCGTTTCCCGCAGCGACAAACTGCGCAGCGCAAAGAGGCAGAGCATCCGCATGGCGTGCGTCGGCGGCTCGAATGGCAGCCCTTCGTCAGGCGAATTTTCATTCGAGTTAGAGGCGACTGGACGGTTGCGCGGGATGAGCTTTTCAAAGTCCTCCCGCAGAATCCCGATCCGCGACACCGTCTTGCTGATCGCGTCCTCGCGCACCACGGGGTCCTTCGCCAGCGCGATAAACTCCCCCATTTTCCGCGCAAACTGCTGGCGCGCCCGCACATCCGCATTCCCCGGCAACCGCGCGATCTGGAAATCGAAGAACCCCGGCGCGTTCTCGATGATCTCGCGAAACGCATCCGGTCCCTGCGTGCGTATCAGCGAGTCGGGGTCCTCCCCCGGCGGCATCGTCGCGACCCGCACGAGCAAACCCTGGTCGAGCAACGCCGCCAGCGAACGCTCCGCCGCTTTTTCACCCGCCGCATCCGCGTCGAAACACAGTACCACCCCCTCCACAAACCGCTTCAACATTCCGGCCTGACGCTCCGTAAACGCCGTCCCCTGCGGCGCGACCACGTTTCGCACCCCGGCCTCGAAGGCGCTGATCAAATCAATCTGCCCTTCGCAGACGATCGCCGTTTTCGCGTTGATCAGATCCCTCTTACTCGCATGGAGGCCAAAAAGGACGTTGCCCTTCGTAAAGAGCATCGTCTCCGGCGAGTTCACATATTTCGCAGTGTCCGAGGCATCGAGCACCCGACCCGAAAACGCGATCACCTCCCCGTAATCATTGCGAATCGGAAACATCAGCCGGTCGCGAAACCGGTCATAATACTCCTCGCTCTCCTCCCGCGTGCTCACCAGGCCGCTCTTCGCAATCTCATTCCGCGTAAACCCCCGCAACTCCGCGAAATGGCTCAACGCATCCCACGAATCCGGCGCGTAACCCAGCGTCCAATTCACCGCCACCTCGCCCGTCAGCCCCCTTCCCTTCAGATAATCCCGCGCCTTCGCCGCCGCCGGAGTCCTCATTAAATTTCGGTGAAACCAATCCGCCGCCTCCTTGTGCAACTCCAGCAACCGCTTCCTCAGCCGCAGCCGCGCATCGTCCTCCGCCGACATCTGCTCCTCCACAATCGCGATCCCCGCCCGGTCGGCCAGCCGTTTCACCGAACTGACGAAATCCAGATTCTCATACGCCATCACAAATCGGAACACGCTCCCGCCCGCCCCGCAGCCGAAGCAATGATACGATTGACGCGCCGGATTGATGTGGAAACTCGGCGTCTTTTCATTGTGAAACGGACACAGCGCCTTCCACACCGACCCCGCGCGCTTGACCGGGAAATACGACCCGATCACCTCCACAATGTCATTCGCGGCGGCCACCTGCTCGATCGTGTCTGGAGGAATCATACCCATCGGCGCCGAGTGTAGCCGATTGTCCCCCGATGCGAAACGGCTTTCCTAAACAACCCCGCGCCCGGCCTTGATCCGAGTTTCATATCCATGGCAGCAGCCCCTCCGAGAAGCGCGGGCGGCCCGCCGGCCCCATTCCAAGCCTCGCCGAATGGACGTTTCCTCTGGAAGCGCCACTCCTCCCTCTCGACCTCACAGTTCATTCCTGCGCACCTCTGCCCCGACCCTCCCGACCTCACAGTCGGGGCGATGCCGGTCCTTCGGACCTGATTCGACTGAAACTCGAATCTATAAATAGGCCGACCCTAACGGGTCTAGGGACACCAGCCTACCCCCCGGCGACGACTCGGATGAATTCGATCTCGTCGGCCTCGGCGATACGAATGGAACTCCACTCGTTTTTGAGCAGCGCGGTGTGGTTGTGCTCGATGATGAGGGGTTGATTTTCCAAACCCAAAACGCTGAGAAGCTGCGGGAGGGTGAGGTCGGGCGGGACGGTGCGGGCGATGCCGTTGACCGTGATCTCAATCATGGTGGAGGATGGCGGCGTCCCAGTCTTTCCAGACGGCTTCGTAGCCGCGCTCGCGCAGCACTCCGGCGATCTCGCTCGGGGTGCGTTCGTCGGCGATTTCAAACTGGCCCGTGGCCGACTCCGCGCCGCTCGTTTCGGCGACGGGACGACCGCGAACGGTAAGATGCAGCGATTCCTTCCCCTGCCCCGTGTAACCGCCCGGCTCGGTGTGGCTGCCAGCGCTCATCATGGTGATGCCGAGGGGAATCATGGCGTCGCGCAAGGCAGCGGGTTCGCGCGTGCTCAGGACGATGCCAATTTGCGGAAAGCAGAGGCGCAGGGCGCAAACGAGCTGGACGTATTCGCGGTCGGGCAGACTGTATTTCGGCGAAAATTCCCCCGCCGCCGGGCGCATGCGCGGCAGGGAGACGGTGAGCTGCGCCTTCCAGCATTTCCGCAGAAGATACTCGAGGTGACGCGCGAGTGCATTCGCCTCAAACTCCCATTCGTAGAGGCCGAACAACGCCCCGATGCCGATCCGGCGGAAGCCTGCGTCGTAGGCGCGCTCGGGGCAATCCAGCCTCCAGTCGAAGTTTTTCTTCGGTCCAGAGATGTGCAACTCGGCATACGTCTCGCGGTGATACGTTTCCTGGTAAACGACGAGTCCCTCGGCTCCGGCGGCGACGAGCGGGGCGTATTCGGCGGTTTTCATGGGGCCGACTTCCAGTGAAATGGACGGCATTTCCTCGCGCAGCCGGCGCACGCAACGCTCGAGGTAGCCATTGGAGACGAATTTCGGATGCTCCCCGGCGACGAGGAGGATATTGCGAAAACCTTCCGCCGCCAGATGCCGCGCCTCGGCGGCCATTTGCTCGACTTCGAGCGTGACGCGAACGATGGGGTTATCGCGGGAAAAGCCGCAATACGCGCAGGTGTTGATGCATTCGTTCGACAAATAGAGCGGGGCAAAGAGCCGCATCGCCTTGCCGAAATTGCGCGCGGTAATCGCGGAACTTTCCGCCGCCATCTCCTCCAGCTTCGAGTCGGATTTGGGTGAAATCAGACCCGCGAACCTCCGCAGCAACGGCGAGAGCGGAGTTTGAGTCTGATGGTAGGAATCGGAAAATGACACGGCGTCGGCCAACATGGACGACGCCTGCCCAAAAGACAACTTGAAGCCGGATGGAGGCCGGAATTAAGCCGCGACCGTTTCCGCCGTTTCGACTGGCTCCAAAACATCGCTGATGTGCTGCTCCAGACGTTCGACAATGGCGTCCCAGGAATTCAGCTTGGTGAGTTCCAGTCCGAGTTGAATCGCCTCCGTGTCGGGCGAGGAAACGGCGCGTTCGCAATAAGAGATAAACTCCTCGTGCGAGTGCGACACGGCGACCACGTCGGAGAATTGCAGGATCACGTCTTCGATCGCGGTCGAGACGATGGGTCGGCCCGTCGCCATGTATTCGAGGGCTTTCGTGGGATTGATAAATTCCGTCGCCTCGTTGATTGCAAACGGCATCAGGCAAACGTCAAACGCCTTCACGTAACTGGGCAGTTCCTCATATTGACGCCCGCCGACCCAGTGGAGATTTTCGCGCTGTGGAAACTGCGCCGGATCGACCTTGATCACAGGGCCAACCACCACGACCTGCCACTCGGGATGTGCGTCAGCCATTTTAGCTAGAAGGTCGTAATCCATCCGCTCATCGACGCAGCCAAAGAAACCTAGTACCGGTCCTTGCAAGTGAGCCAGGTCCGCAGGGATCGGAGTCTCCTCCAGACGCGCCTTGCCGAAGTGCGCGATCTCCACGCCGCAGCCATAGGAGTGGCAGTTTTCATTGTGCAAAACCTTGGCCTGATGAATCTTCGGCCCACCTGCAAAGACGACATCGGCGAGTTCCAGTAGAATGCGCTCGCGCCGTACTAACTCCGCTGGCGCTCCGCGAAATTGCGAGAGCTGATCCATGCAATCATAGACGTTGGCAATCTCATTCATCTGCCCCGCAAACGCGGTCACCGCCATGGGATCGTAGAACCATTGCACGGGTTCGAAAAAAGTTTCCCCCAGTGGACCGGCGAGCAAATCCTCAACGACTTTGCGCCGCTCGGCATCGACCCGCGCAGCGTCCTCGCGCCATGCTTCGGGAAAATGCGGGCGCACGACAGTGATGTTAGGAAACTTCTCCTGCTGCGCGATGGCGATCTCAGTCGTGTCGTTCAGATGTCCCAGATACCAGGGCTCCTCGACGAAGAGGATCGGATGATTTTTGGAGAGCCGGGAAAGAAATTGCTGCGGCCTCTGCCAGACCCAATCCCAGCGCAAATGCGAGTGAACTAGAATGGGATACTCGCGGTCGGCTTTCATCTGCCTTCTGTTTTTCGCGACGTCGTTTTCAGCCGCCATCACATGCAGGGATTGCGAAGATTTACCGTTGGTGGTGTGGTCGATGGTTCTCATATTTCCTATCACAACGCGCGGGACACCGCGAGTGTTGGTAAGTGTTCGCCCTGATGACATGATCCGCGCGAAAGCCAGCGCGAAATATGCTGCCGCTCCTAACTTCTAACATCGCGGGCATTTCTCGCGGAATAATGTCAATCCGACGAGTGGAGTTTCATCGTTATCTTAGGACATGCGCACCCGTTCCTATCTCCCGCGTCCGGAGTATCCCCGGCCAGATCGTCAGAGAAGTTTTGTTCACGGTGTGGATTGGTTGAACTTAAACGGCTCATGGGAGTTTCGCTTCGATGGAGATCGCCGGGGCGTCGAGGATGAATGGTTTCTAACCTCGGAGAAACCTTGGAACGACCAGATCGTAGTCCCGTTTTGCTGGGAGTCGCTCGCGGCCTGGGGCGAGGCGGATTCTGCGGGAAATGATCACTATTTTTCACCGCGGCCCTATCTGAATCCATTGGAAGTCACCATGAAAAATCACCGGGGCGCGGCTCGTTACGAAGTCGGCTGGTATCGCCGCCTGATCGTTGTTCCCGAGAACGAGCACTGGGCTGGCAAGCGCGCGATCCTGCACGTGGGTGCCGCTGATTTTCGCACGGACGCCTGGTGCAACGGTCACTGGCTCGGCTATTGGGAGGACGGCTATACGCCATTCGAGTTTGATCTCACCGACCATCTAACTCGCACTCCCGATGGAAAACTGGAGGCGTTGTTAGTACTCCGCGTCGAGGACCCAATGGACAATCGCGAGCAGCCTGTCGGCAAGCAATGGGGCTGGTATAGCTCTGCGAGCGGCATCTGGCAGACGGTTTTTGTGGAGCCGCGAGCGGCGTTGCACATCAAGCGTTTTGAGGTTTTTCCAGACATCGCTAACAAGCGCGCGGTACTGCGGATTTTCACAAACGGCCCAGGGGAATTACTCATCGATGTGACGACTCCAACCGGCGAAATATTATCGCAGAAGCAAACTGTATTAGAAATGTTTTCCGAGACTAAAATCGAACTCGCCCCCGTCATTCTCTGGGACACACACGCGCCAAATCTCTACCAGCTCAAGTTAACATTGGCCGGCGATTTGCCCGATGTGGTTTACGGTTATTTTGGGATGCGCAGTCTTGCCGCTGCTCCACCGTCGGGCACCGCGCCTGCCGCGCTCATCTTCAACGGCAAGCCGATCTACCTGCGCGGTGCGCTCTATCAAAGCTATCATTGCGACGGCGTTTACACGGCGGGCGACTTGCAGACTTTGCGCGACGACATCGCTCAGGCTCGGCGTTTCGGCTTCGATTTTCTGCGCGTGCATATCAAAATCGACGACCCGCTTTTGCTGCATGAGGCGGACATTTCCGGCATGTTGTTGATGACCGATTTTCCTAACTTCGGCGAGGGCGGCAACACGCCACTGGGCCGCCGCCGCTTCGAGAAAATGATGCGCGCCGCCATCTCGCGGGACATTAATCATCCCTCGATTATCGCGTGGTGTTTGTTTAACGAAACCTGGGGTTTCGGTGGCCAGTCGGAGTTTGTTAGTGCGATCAATCCCAGCCTTCCGCCGCTCTCGAAAGAAGTGCGCGAGCCCGGCACGAAAATGGTCAACACTGAGTCGTGGAAGTGGATCGACGAAATGTGGAAGATCGCCAAATCGCTCGATCCATCGCGCTTGATCGAGGACATGAGCGTGGTCGCCTGGGATCACTTGCAGAACTATGGCCACGGCGATACCGACATTAATTCCTGGCACTTTTACACCAACAACTATGAGTTTGCCCGCAAGCACATCGAGAATGTGGTTAAGGAAACTTACCAGGGCTCCGACTACAATTACGTGCCCGGTTTTCATCAGGGTTCGCAACCTCTGATTAACAGCGAATATGGCGGTGTCGGCGCGCTCGATGGCGACATCGATGTTAGCTGGAGCTTTAAGTTTCTAACCAATGAACTTCGGCGTCACCAGCCGCTTTCGGCTTACATTTTTACCGAGCTGCACGATGTCGAGTGGGAGCGCAATGGCTTCCTCAATTACGATCGTACTCCCAAGGCATTCGGTTACAATCCGACGCTCGTAAACCAGGGCGATGTGCTGCCGATCGACGCGCCGCCTGTCAGCCGTCACGCGGCGGGCAGCGAGGTGAATGTCGATGTCTATTCCTCTCATTTCTCACGAAAAGATTACGGTCCAGTGACATTGCATTGGAGGTTGAGCGGGATTGATAGCCTGGGCTGGGTCGAGGATGAATTGCTAACAGGCTCGACTTCCATTGCGTTCACGCCGCATCGCGTGGAGCTGGCGCACGTCGTCCCATTGCGGATGCCCGGGCGAACGATGTCCTGCACGCTTTGGGTCGCTGCCGTGACGGATCGCGGCGTGGTCGTGGCGCGCAATTACATCCAGTTCTATGTCGATGGACAGAGCCCGGCGCGCGATTTTTCCAATGGCAGATGCATCGTGCGGCTGAACCCCGAAGATTGGAGTGAGGCGAGCTGGTCCGGCGGACAATCCACGCGTGAGGAGGCCGCGAGGGACGGCCTTTGTTTCGGACGCGGACGCGGGTGGTTTGAATGGTCGATTCCGAAAGATGGATTTCCCCAGCAGCCGGGGAGCATCAATGTTCTTTGCGAAGCCTCGGCGCGACGCGAGGGCCAGTCCCAGACGGATGCATTTTCGACCCCGTCGTCGTTCCAGCTTCTGCTGAATGGACTGGCGATTCAGAAGCAGATTCTTCCGAACCATCCACACGACGCGCGTGGCGCACTGAGTTATCTGCGAGGCGGGCGCGGCGCGTATGGTTATCTCATCCATGCGCGCATCGAGGGCGACCTGCTTCAGCAAATCTGCCAGCACGAGGGCGATCACTGGCACCTGCGCTGCGTCATTCCCGAGGATGCGGAATATCCCGGCGGGCTGACGATTTACGCTGGGGATTGCGGCCGTTTCCCGATCATGCCGACTCTGGTGATCGAGTGAAAAACTACTAACTGTTAATTCGCCCCGCGCCGCTGCATGAAACTCGACGGCGACATGCCGTGAACACGCTTGAAGGCTCGGGAAAAGTGGAAGGGATCCATGCCTAGTTTTTCTGCGACTTCGCCGACGATGAAGCGTCCGCTGTCGAGCAATTCCGCGCCGTGGCTCATCTTTTTGCGCGAAAGATAGCGGTAGAGCGACTCGCTGCCGTAACGAGCAAAAAGCCGGCTTAGATACTCGGGCGCGACGTGACATTTTCCGGCGACTTGCTCGGCGGTTGAGAGTTCCTGAAAATGCTCGTCGAGATAGTTCCGACACTTCAGGAAAGTTTGATACGACTGGTAGTTTTCCTGTTTCGGCGCGACGACGTCTGCGATTTTCAGGATGAGGATTTCCAATTCCAACGCGGCGATGCGCGGGGAGAATTTCCGCGATTGCTGCCCGCTGGTAATGACGTGCTCGAACGCAGTCTGCACTTCGTCGATGTTAGAAACCTGCTTGCAAACTCCCGGAAGCAGGCTGGCGGATTTCAATAGTTTCAGGGCTTCGCCGCCCACGAAATCGACATAGTATTTCGAGAGTGTATTGTCTGGATCGGTCGTAATGAGATGCGGACAGCCCGGCCCATAGGCAAAAATCGTTCCGCGGCTGAGTTCGTGTGTGGCGTCAAGAATCTTCAAACGGCCTTTGCCGCCGGCAACGTATTCCACGCAGAGATACGGGAAATCCTGACGTTGCATCCGGTAGTCCGGGGCGCATTTTTCCCAACCGCCAGAAATGACTCCGAGGGCGTGTTTTGCATCGCCCTTGAGGTTCAGGTAAAAGCGGCGAGAGCCCTGGATTTCACTCGAGAGGAACGGCGCGGGCAGCGGTGGCTTCGCAGGCATGGCGGCATGATTCCAATGAAACTCGTCCAGGTCAAGAATCGTCATGCTTGGGATAAAAATATGCATTCCGCGAACGCGCCTGCGCTGTCAGAGTGCATCTCCCCAAATATGAATATAGAGAAATACACCATCGGCACCGGCGACCGTTTTGCCCATCAAGGTCGTGCCCAGCTTCATGCGGTGCAAAAAGCCTCCCAAGCGGGCATTTCGATCTTCCCAGTCTGGAACAAATCGAACCGCGAACACACCATCATTCACAGCGAGCCCGACGATTTGCGGGCTGAGGCGGATGCCGCCGTCGAGGCTCTGAGCTGGAGCGGTGCTTACTATGTGGACGCGGATCACATCGGCCTGAAAACGGTCGATCGTTTCATTAACGCGAGCAATTTCTACACGCTCGACGTGGCCGATTTCACCGGCAAGGCGGCGGATGCTGGAGCGCTCGATTCGTTTGTAACTCGCATGGAAAAATATCTCGGCTCGCTTTCCATTCCGGGGATCGCGACTCCGTTTGAGCTCACTCCTAACATCGTGCGAGCTGCGGCGGAAAAGTTCCTCCTGGCCATTCAGGAGGCGGGGAAAATTTATCGTTACGTCGTTGAGAAAAAAGGCGAAGGCAACTTCGTCACCGAAGTCTCCGTCGATGAGACCGATACCCCTCAAACTCCCGTGGAATTGTTTCTCATTCTAGCCATGATCGCCGGGGAGAAAATTCCCGCGCAAACCATCGCGCCGAAGTTCACCGGGCGCTTTAACAAGGGCGTTGATTACGTCGGAAACCTCGCGCAGTTTGAGAAGGAATTTGACGAGGATTTGAGTGTGATCGCGTTTGCCATCAGCGAGTTTGGCCTGCCGAAAACGCTCAAACTCAGCGTGCACTCCGGCAGCGATAAATTTTCCCTGTATCCGATCATCAATCGCCTCGTGAAAAAGCATGACTCCGGTCTGCACGTGAAAACCGCGGGCACGACCTGGCTCGAGGAAGTCATCGGACTCGCCGAAGCCGGCGGTATGGCCCTGGAGATCGCGAAGGATGTCTATGCCGGCGCTTATGCCCGTTTCGACGAACTCACCGGACCTTACGCCACGGTGATCGACATCGACAAAACCCGGCTGCCTGCACCTGAGGAAGTGAGCCAATGGGACTCCGAGAAATACGTCAACACGCTGCGCCACGTGCAGTCGAACTCCGACTACAACCAGCACTTCCGTCAGTTCATTCACGTGGGCTTCAAGATCGCGGCCGAGATGGGCGCGCGCTACACCGATGCGCTGAAGGCGAACGAGACGATCATCGCTAGAAACGTCACCGGCAACCTCTTCGACCGCCACATTCAACCCCTCTTTTCCTAACATGCAATACCGCAAACTCGGCAAGACCGGCCTCGACGTTTCCGTCCTCGCTTTCGGTGGCTCCTCTTTGGGTTCTGTCTTCAAGGAGATCGACGAATCCGAGGGCATTCGCACCGTCCACGTCGCCATCGACAATGGCATCAACCTCATCGACACCGCGCCATTTTACGGACTCACCAAGGCCGAGACGGTCCTCGGCAAGGCGCTCCGGGAGATTCCGCGGGAAAAATATCTGCTCGCCAGCAAGGTCGCCCGCTACGGCTACAAGCAGGCCGACTTTGATTTTTCTCCTGAGCGCGTGACCCGCAGCATTGATGAAAGTCTCGCCCGTCTCGGAGTGGATTATATCGATTTCATCCAGGTGCATGACATGGAATTTGGCGACATGGATTACATCGTGAATGAGACGATTCCCGCGCTGAAGAAGGTTCAGGAAACGGGCAAAGTCCGCTACGTCGGCATTTCCTCGCTGCCGCTCAAGTTACAGCGTTATGTGCTCGAACGCACCGAGGTCGATCAGATCCAGTCGTATTGCCACTACTGTCTGAATGACACGCAACTCGCCGATTTTCTGCCCTTTCTCGAGGAACGCGGCGTGGCTATTTTTAATTCCGCCCCGCTCGCCATGCGCCTGCTCAGCGACGAGGGCCCGCCCGACTGGCACCCGGCCCCGGCTGAGTTGCAGGCTCATGCCGCCGATGCGGCACTCTATTGCCGCGAACATGGCAGCAACATCGGCAAACTCGCGCTGCAATTTTCCGTGGCCAACCCGCGCATCCCGACCAACATCGTCGGCACCGCCAATCCGCAGCGCATCCTGCAAAACATCCGGGAAATCGAGGAGCCGCTCGACGAGGAATTGCTCGCAGGAGTTCTCGAAATATTGAAGCCCGTCCACAATTTGAGCTGGGTTTCCGGGCGTCCTGAGAATAACTAGGACATGCTCAAAACTGGCGTTCTCAATCCCCTCATCCTCTCGCTCCTTGCGCGGGTGCGTCACACCAACACGCTCGTCATCAGCGACCGCGGATTTCCTTTCTGGCCGCAGATTGAAACCGTGGACATCTCGTTGATCGACGGCGTGCCCACCGTTCTGCAAGTGCTGGAGGCGCTCCGGGGAAACTTCGTCGTCGGCAAAGCCTTCATGGCAGAGGAATTTCTCTCCAATAATAACGAGGCAACCCGCCTCGCTTACGAGCAGGCCCTCGGCGGAGCGCCACTCCACTTCGAGCCGCATGAGGGCGCCTTCAAACCCCGCGTGCCCAACGCCATCGGGCTCATCCGCACTGGCGACACCACCCAATACGGCAACATCATCCTCGTCTCCGCCTAACCATTACCCTTCACCACAAAAACACCCCATGAATAAAAAACTCCTCCCCATCCTCGGCGCTTTTTCCTGCCTCGCCACTCTGCAAGCCGATGAATCCATCTCGGGCGCGGCTGGCATGCAGGCCGTGGCCACGCCGCTCAGCAACAAAGCCGAACCCATGAAAATTGGCCAGTTTCAGCCAAATTGGGATTCACTCAAACAATATCAGGTGCCCGACTGGTATCGCGACGCGAAGTTCGGCATCTGGGCCCATTGGGGTCCGCAATGCGCCCCCGAGGATGGCGATTGGTATGCCCGCAGCATGTATATGCAGGGCAACCGCCAATACAAATCCCACCTCGCCAAATACGGCCATCCGTCCGTTTCTGGTTTCAAGGACATAATCCCGACCTGGAAGGCGGACAAATTCGACCCGGATGCGCTCATCTCGCTCTACAAGGACGCCGGGGCCAAATTCTTCGTCGCACTGGCAAATCACCACGACAATTTCGACAACTACGACAGCAAGTATCAGCCTTGGAATTCGGTCGCGCTCGGCCCCAAGAAGGACCTGATCGGTGCCTGGGCAAAAGCCGCCCGCGCTCACGGCCTGCCCTTCGGAGTCAGCGTCCATGCCGCGCACGCATGGAGCTGGTATGAGACCTCCCAGGGCTCCGACAAAACCGGCGACAAGGCGGGCGTTCCTTACGATGGCAAAATGACGAAAGCCGACGGCAAAGGCCTCTGGTGGCACGGCCTCGACCCACAGGATCTCTACGCGCAAAATCACGCCCCCGGAAAACTCGTCTGGGAGTGGGACGCGACGAAAGGCAGCAGCGTGCCCGACGCAGCGTATTGCGAGAAATTCTACAACCGCACCATGGACCTGGTGAACAAGTATAAACCCGACATCCTTTACTTCGATGATACCGTTCTGCCGCTCTATCCGATCAGCGATGTCGGACTGAAGATCGCAGCTCATTATTACAACAGCAACGCCCAGTGGCACGGCGGTAAAAACGAGGGCGTCCTCCTCGGCAAAGTCCTCAACGATGAGCAAAAGAAATGCATGGTCTGGGATGTCGAGCGCGGTGCCAGCCCGAAGATCGAGCCCTTTCCGTGGCAGTCGGAAACCTGCCTCGGCAACTGGCATTACGATCGCACCGTTTACGACCGGCACGGCTACAAAAGCGCGGGCACCGTCATTCGCACTCTCGCCGATGTCGTTAGCAAAAATGGCACCTTTCTCCTCAGCGTCCCCGTTCGCAGCGACGGCACGATCGATGAGCAGGAAGTGGAGATCGTCAAGCAAGTCGGCAAGTGGATGAAGGTCAACAGCGAGGCCATTTACTCCACCCGCCCCTGGAAAGTCTGCGGCGAAGGCCCTGCCATCGACAAACCCGCGGAGATCAAGGCCCAAGGCTTCAACGAGGGTAAAATCAAACTCGGGGCCGACGACATCCGCTTCACCACACGCGGCGGGGCGCTCTACGCCATCGTCCTCGGCATTCCCGACAAGGACATCACCTTCAAGTCCCTCGGCACCGCGGCCAAATTGCTCGATCAGCCCGTGGGTTCCATCTCACTCGTCGGCAGCACAGAAATGATCCATTGGAACCAAGCCGACGACGCCCTAACCATCACCAAACCGGCGCAATTCCCTTCCGAAAACGCCATTGTCTTCAAGATCACGCCCAAACTCCCATGAAAACGATCATGCTCGCCGAACCCGGCCAGCTCCAGTTCACCACCACCGACGCGCCAGCCGCCCCGCAGGCCGGTGAGGCGCTCGTCCGCGTCCATCGCATCGGCGTTTGCGGGACAGACATCCACGCGTTCGGCGGGAAGCAGCCGTTCTTCAGCTACCCGCGCATCCTGGGGCACGAGCTGGGAGTCGAAGTCGTCTCAGTCGGCGCAGGCGTGACCAACGTCGCACCCGGCGACCGCTGCTCCGTCGAGCCGTATATCAACTGCCAGAAATGCATCGCCTGCCGCCGGGGCAAACCGAATTGCTGCACCGACATCCGCGTCCTCGGCGTGCACACCGACGGCGGCATGCGCGAGCAATTCGTCCTGCCCGCGCGCAAGTTGCATCCGAGTTCCAGTCTAACCTTCGAGCAGCTTGCCCTCGTGGAAACGCTCGGCATCGGCGCCCACGCAGTCTGCCGCGCTGGAGTCGAAAGCGGTGAGTTTGTCCTCGTCATCGGGGCGGGTCCGATCGGACTCGCGGCCATGCAGTTTGCCGTCGAACGCAGTGCGCAGGTCATCGTCCTCGACATCAACGACGCCCGCATCGAGTTCTGCCAGAAACAACTCGGAGTCGCCCACGCCATCAATGGGCTCAAGGAAAACGTCCTCGAAGCCCTCCAGCGAATCACAAACAACGACCTCCCGACCGTCGTTTTCGACGCGACGGGCAATCCGAAGTCGATGATGAGTTCCTTTGAGTTTCCCGCGCATGGCGGACGCCTCGTTTTCATCGGGCTTTTCCAAGGCGACGTGACTTTCAACGACCCGAACTTCCACCGTCGGGAATTGACGCTGATGGGCAGCCGCAACGCGCAGCCGGAGGACTTTACGCGCATCATTCAACTCATGGAGGCGGGCCGCATCGACACGACTCCCTGGATTACCCACCGCGCCAGCTTCGACGAAGTGGTGGCCGAGTTCCCCGCCTGGACCAAGCCCGAGACCGGCGTGATCAAGGCGATGATCGAACTCTAAGTCGGCGGGGAGCCTGAGTTAAACCTAACTCGAACGCAAAAAAAGAGAGCTGACTTTCATCAGCTCTCTTTTTATTTGCAGATGCGACTTCCAGCTTAATGTCCGCTGCGGATGGGCGCGCCCACGACTCCATCAGAACCGCTGAGCTGGCTCCAGGACAGGGCGTAACCAGCGATCAAAACAAAGCAGGCGAGCGGCACGATGAAGCTCGTGGACATCCCGTGCACGTCGGCGATGTGGCCCATCAATTTCGGCATGATCGCGCCGCCCATGATCGCCATGACGATGAATGACGAGGCGCGCTTGGCGCGTCCGCCCAAGCCGTAAATGCCCAGCGAAAAGATCGTCGGGAACATGATCGACATGAAGAAATAAGTGAGGAACAGCGCCACAGCGGACGCCCAGCCGAGTTTGCAGAAAACCAGGAGACTGCACAGGCCAGCCAGCACGGCAAAGGTCGCGAGCACCTTGTGCGCGGGAAATTTCTTCAACAACATCGCGCCGATCACCCGGCCCGCGAGGAAGAACATGAAGCCGACCGACGCCAGCGTGGACGCCGCCTTGTCGGTGAGCCCGAGGAACCCGGTGGCTTTGTGAATCTCAAACCAGTTGCCGAGGAACCCCGACTTCCAGGCTTCCGGCGCGGCAGGAATCTGGGAGGTCATGTAGTTGATGAAATAGGCGAAAATGCCGCACTGCGCCGCCACGTAGAAGAATTGCGCGAGCGTCGCCCCGGAGAAATGCGGGTGCGTCCAGATGGAGTGATTCGAGATGCTCCCCTTCTTCGCGGTGAAGACCAGCGTGCCGATGACAGCAAAAAAGGCCGACGCATAGATCAGTGCCTGGTTCTCATTCATTCCGAGCTTCGCGCTCACCGACGGGATGGCGACGATGGCGGAAATAATCATTCCCACCGCCACCGAGAGCACCACGATATTCAGCCAGAGCAGACTGAAAGCCACGCCGCGATGCGCCACCGGCACGTCCCCTGCAGGCGTCGTGTCATCGAGATGGAACTCGTCCTCGGACTTCAGGTCGGGCAATTTGCTAAAGGCGAAGAGCACCGCCAGGAGCAGGACAAACGCCCCGATCGCCGCATACGGAATCCACAAAGTCGAGGCCCCGGTGCTGTTGCCCGCAGCGTCCTGACCATAGAAAAACTGCGCGCCAGCGATGGGGCCGAAGATCCAGCCGACGCCGTTGCAGGACTGGGCGAGATTGATGCGAGTGGCGGCAAATTGTTTCGGCCCGAGGACGGTGGTGTAGGGGTTGGCGACCGTTTCGAGGAAGGTGAGCCCCGAGGCGATCACGCAGACGCCGAGGAGAAATGCCGGGAAAGTGGCGATGTGCGTCGCCGGAATGAACCAGAAGCCGCCCACGGCGACCATCAGGAGACCGGCGATGATGCCGCCCTTGTAGCCGAGCTTGGTGGCGAGCCAGCCAGCGGGCATGGCCATGAGGAAGTAGCCGAGATAATGGGCAAACTGCACCCAGGCCGACTGGGCCAGATTCAGATGCAACTCCTTTTGGAAGTGCTTGTCCATCACGTCGATCATGCCGTTACAGAAACCCCAGAGGAGGAAAAGCGTGCTGACGAGGGCGAAGGTGAAGAAGACGTTTTTGCCGTCGGGCAGGGTAAAGAGGCCGGTTTTGGAAGAGTTGGAGTTCACTGGAGGGATTCTAATGGAGGGTTGTGGGGTAGCGGTTTTAGGGACGGGTAAGTGGAAGCACGAGAATGTCGTCCCAGCCCGGCACGGTCAAGCAAATGGCCAGGCAATTTGGGGGATTTTGGAGCGATTTCATCGAAGGAAACGACTCCAGCGGCGAGCGGCTGACCTCCATTGGCGAGCGAGCCGCTAACTCCTATCAAAGGTGTGTCTTTGTGGCGGCCAACATGTGGTCTGCGGTAAGGCGTTGGACTTATTTTTTGATTGTCCTTTTAGATGGGCTGGAGATGGTGGCAGTCACCTTATGAAAATTGACGCGCACCATCATTTTTGGAAATACGATCCGGTCGAATACGATTGGATCGATGACAAGATGCGCGCGATTCGGCGCGATTTTTTGCCGGAGGATTTGCGGTCGGAGATCGAAGCGGCGAGGCTCGATGGTGTGGTGTCGGTGCAGGCGCGGCAGGCGCTGGAGGAGACGAGCTGGTTGTTGAAAATGGCGCGCGCGAACGACTTCATCAGGGGCGTGGTGGGCTGGGTGCCATTGATATCGGACTCGGTCGCGGGCGAGCTGGAGCGATTCGCTGCGGAGCCGAAGTTCAAGGCGGTGCGCCATGTCCTGCAAGGCGAACCGGATGATAACTACATGCTGCGTGAGGATTTTAACCGGGGCATTCGCGCGCTGAAACCGCTCGGACTGGTTTACGACATCCTCGTTTTTGAGCGTCACCTGCCGCAGACGATCGAGTTGGTGGATCGCCACCCGGAGCAGGTTTTCGTGCTCGATCACATTGCGAAACCACGGATCGCGGATGGCGTCTTCGAGCCTTGGAATCGGAACATTCGCGAACTGGCGAAGCGCGAGAATGTTTTCTGCAAACTCTCCGGGATGGTGACGGAGGCGGCCTGGCCAGAGTGGACTGAAACTCAACTGCGGCCCTATGCCGAGACGGTGCTGGAGGCGTTTGGCGCGAGGCGCACGATGTTTGGCTCAGACTGGCCGGTCTGTCTGGTGGCCACGGGCTACGCGCAATGGATCTCGCAGGTGAGACGTTTCGCGAGTGAATGTTCCGCCGATGAGCAGGATTGGCTCTTGGGCAAAACCGCGACCCATGTCTATCATCTCGCGGACTAATTCATGACCACACTTCCCGATTTCACCCTTGGCGACCTGACCTTTCATTACGCGTCGAAAGACGGCGCGGTCGGGCTCGAAATCTATCCCACTGCGCTGAAAAATTCCCGTGTGCCGAAGCGCGGCGGCCTGGCCGGACTGCCCTACATCGACGCCATCCCGGACGCGGGAAATCCTCCGGCGTCGGTCATCGACGTCCTTTCGCAGGTGAAAATCGTGGGTGACTCGTATCCGGGCGCGTTTTCCCAAGGCCACACAATGCGCAATTCGCCATCGGTCGATGCGTTTCGCCTGGTCGGTCAACGCACTGAAAACGATGGAACTCGCACCAGCGTCATCACCACGCTGCAAAGCGCGCGCCAGCACCGGATGGAACATCGCCTCTCGTGGTTCGATGGCGATCTGGCAGTGGAAGTTTCCACGACATTTTTCAACGACTCCGACGCGCCCGTGAGTCTGGAAATGTTGAGCAGCTTCTGCCTCGGCGGGATCACGCCGTTCGACGAGGCCGATGGCTCGGGCCGGTTGCGGGTGCATCGTTTTCGCTCGGTATGGAGCGCGGAAGGACGGCTGGAAACGCGCAGTCTGGAGGAGCTGCATCTGGAGCGTTCCTGGAGCGGCGCGGGGATGTTTAGCGAGCGATTTGGGCAGATCGGCACGATGCCGGTGCGGAAATGGTTTCCCTTTGTGGCCATCGAGGACACCGCCGCCGGGGTCGTCTGGGGCGCGCAACTCGCCTGGGCGGGTTCGTGGCAAATGGAGGTCTTCCGCCAGCACGACAACGTCTCCATTTCCGGCGGACTGGCCGACCGCGAATTTGGGCATTGGCTGAAAACACTGGCTCCCGGTGAGTCGATTGCAACTCCGCCCGCGACGCTTTCCTGTGTGCAGGGAACGCTCGACGACCTCTGCGACCGCCTGACTGCTGTGCAAAATCGACCCGCTGATTCGCACCCGGCGGTGGAGGCCGACATGCCGATTGTTTTCAACGAATGGTGCACTACCTGGGGCGATCCGCAGCACGACAAAGTCGTCGCCATCGCGGACCGGTTGCAAGGATCGCAGGTGCGTTTCCTGGTGATCGACGCCGGCTGGTACAAAGACGAGAGCACCGACTGGAGCAGCGGTCACGGAGATTGGATTCCAAGTTCGAAGCTGTTTCCGAGTGGATTGGAAGTCACCGCGCAGGCGATCCGCGAGCGCGGACTGATTCCCGGGCTGTGGTTTGAAATGGAGACGGTCGGGTCGCAGTCCACCGCGTTTACAGCGTTGAGCGCGCACATGCTTCAGCGCGACGGCATTCCGGTGACGGTACGCGAGCGGCGTTTCTGGAATCTAAACGACCCGGTGGCGCTCGATTTTTTGACCGGACACGTCATCGATCTGCTGGAGCGCTGCGGCTTTGGCTACCTGAAAGTAGATTACAATGAGACGGCCGGTTTCGGTGCGGAAAACCCCGATTCGCTCGGCGAGGGGCTGCGCCAGCAGGTGTTGGGGAGTCATCGTTTCTTTGAAAAAATCCGCGAGCGGCTGCCGGAGTTGGTCATCGAAAACTGCGCCTCGGGCGGGCATCGCCTGGAGCCCTCGATGCTGGCTCGGACGGCGATGTCGTCCTTTTCCGACGCTCACGAGCTGGTCGAAATCCCGATCATTGCGGCGAATCTGCATTCGTTGATGCTCCCGCGCCAATCGCAGATCTGGGCGGTGCTCCATCGCTCCGACAGTCTGCAACGGCTGACTTACAGCCTTACCGCGACGTTCCTCGGGCGCATGTGTCTCTCGGGCGAAATTACCGAGCTGAGCGACGAGCAATATGCGCTCGTTCTCGAAGCCGAGCGACTCTACGGAGAGGCTGCGCCGACGATCAAACACGGCACGAGCCGGCGCTTTGGAAAGATCGGCGCGAGCGGGCGTTATCCCGAAGGCTGGCAGGCGGTGCGCCGGGTTTCGGCGGATGGCCGGCAGATTCTCGTCGTCGTCCACAGCTTCGCGCAGGCCCCGGGAACGATGGAAGTTCCCCTGCCCGCCGGAGATTGGAAAATCGCGGCCGCGTTTGGAGAAACCAGGGCGGAGTTAGGTAGTAATCAGCTGCGTTTGACGAACGCCGCCGACTTCAGCGGCAGCGTGATTTTGCTCAAACTCGCCTAGGCCGCGTCCGCGACGACGCCTGCCATCAAACGCAAGATCGCCTCCTGAGTGGCCTCGGTGCGGTGGAGTTCGCCCGCGATCACGCCCTCACGCATGACGATCACGCGGGTGGAAAGATTAATGACCTCGGGCAATTCGGAGGAAATCAGCATCACAGCCAGACCTTGCTGGGCGAGTTCGTCGATCAAGGCATGAATCGCGGCCTTGGCGCCGACATCGACGCCCCGCGTCGGTTCATCGACGATGAGAAGTTTGCCACCGCGGGCCAGCCATTTGGCGAGGACGATTTTTTGCTGGTTGCCTCCGCTGAGAGATTGGACGGGCGCGTCGAGTGAGGCGGCTTTGACTCGAAGCTGGTCGAAATATTGGGAGGCGATGACTTTTTCGCCTCGGCGGTCGAGGATGCCGACGTTCCGCAGCCGGTCGAGCAAGGCCATGCTGACGTTCGAGCGGCAGGACATGCCCAGCACGCAGCCCTGGCGTTTGCGATCCTCCGGGACGAGTCCGACTCCGGCCTTCATGGAAGTTTTTACGGAGCCGAGCGTGAGTGCTTTGCCGTTGATGGAAACCTCGCCTTTTGCCACAGGGTCGAGGCCAAAAATGGCCTTGGCGATTTCACTGCGACCCGCCCCAACGAGACCGGCAAACCCGACGATTTCCCCGGCACGGATCTCAAAAGAGATGTCGCGGAAGAGTCCAGGCGAGGTCAGATTTTTCACTTTCAGAACCGGCTCGCCGACTTTCGCGGTCATGTGGTTCGGGAAATATTCCTCCACGCTGCGCCCGATCATCATTTGGACCACGGCGTCGTGTGTCATTTCTTTCTGACTCAATGTGCCGACGTATTGGCCGTCGCGCAGGACGCTGATTTTGTCGCACAGCCGGAAAAGCTCGGGCATCCGGTGCGAGACGTAGATCATCGTGATGCCGCGCGTTTTCAGGTTCTCGATGAGTTGAAACAAATTCTGCGCGTCGGGTTCCGCCAGCGAACTGGTCGGCTCGTCGAAGATCAAGATTCGCGGATCGCTGCCGACGGCGGAGGCGATTTGCACGAGCTGTTCCTGAGCCGTGGAGAGGCCGCGCATCGGTTGCCAGACGTCGAGTTGCACTCCAATGCCGGCGAGAAGTTTTTCGGCTCGGCGCGCCATTTCCACACGGTCGAGCACGACGCCGAAGCGGCGCGGATAACGGCCCATGCAGAGATTTTCCGCGACGCTCAGATCGGGGCAAAAGGAGAGTTCCTGGTGCACCATCGCCACGCCCGCGCTCATGGCGTCGCCCGGCGAGCCGAAGCAATGGCACTGGCCGTCGATGAACATCTCGCCGCCATCCGGTTTGTGGATGCCGGCGAGCACTTTGCCGAGGGTCGATTTGCCCGCGCCATTCTCGCCCATCAGGCCGTGACACTCGCCACGCCCGATGTCGAGCGTGACATCTTTCAGGGCGGCGACACCGCCGAAAATCTTCGTGATGCCACGGAATTCGATGAACGCGTTTGCCATAAATCGAGGAGGCTATTTCTTAAGCCACTTCTCCCAATTCTTGCCGTACTCGTCCACGTTTTCCTTGGTCACTTTAGTGAGCGGATCAATGATGATCGGGGTGGCGGGCTCTTTTTTGTTCACGATTTTCTCGAGCAAAATCTCCACCGATTTATAGCCCCAGCCGTAGCAATCCTGGGCGTAGAGAACGTCCACGTGGCCGTCGCGCAGGTAGTTTAACTGCGCTGGAAGAGCATCGCAGCTGACGACTTTAATCGAGCCGGCAGGCCATTTTAGCGCGTCGGCGGTGAAGAGCGGCCAGCCGCCAATGAATGCCCAGCCTTGGATGTTAGGATTGGCGTTTTGGGCGTTTTGCACGGCTTCGGCGGATTTTTCAGGCGTCTCGGTATGAAAGAAAACGCCGGGCTCGTTGAGTTTCATGCCCGGGAACTTGGCGAGCGCTTCTTTCGCGCCGGCGACGCGGTTTTGCAGGTTGGGTGCGCTTTGGTTGCCGCCAAGAATGGCGACCGTGCCTTTTTCGCCCATCGACTTGGCGAGTTCGTTCATGATCGTGGCGCCGCAGGAAATATCCGCCGTGCCATAAAAGGCGAACCGTTTGCTGCTCGGGGCATCGGAGTCGAAGCACATAACGGGGATGCCTTTATCGACCGCTTTGTCGATGGAGGGAGAGATCGTGTTTGTCTCGGCGCAGGAAACCGCGATGCCGTCCACGCCGCGACGTGTCAACGCCTCAAGAGCCTCAGCCTGCTTGGTGGCGTCCTCGTCATTGGGCGTGCGAATTTCGATTTCGATGTTGGCGTTGTATTTGGCGCCGAATTCCTGAGCGGCGGCGATGGCTCCACTTTGAGCGGCCTGGAAGACGTCGTTGGTGAGGCTTTTGCCGAGGAAACCAATGACGATTTTACGTTTGCCGGAATCGCCGCCGGAGGTTTCGGCTTTCTTGGAGCAGCCGGTGATAACGATGGAAGTCGCCACGAGAGCGGCGAGCCATTTGAGGGTCTGAGGGGTTTTTTTCATGATGTGTGGGTTGGTTTGAGTTAGGAAATTAGACGCTACGGCGGCTGCGGAGATATGCACTGAGTCGATCCAGGGAGACGGCCACAATAATGGCGAGGCCGATGATGACGAGTCGATACTCCTGCTCCATGCGAAGAATGATGATGCCATTCTCGATCAGCGCGATGATTAATGTGCCGAGTAAGGCCCCAATGGCGGTGCCGCGGCCACCGATCAGGCTCGCTCCGCCGACGACAGCAGAAGCGATGACGGTCAACTCGTAACCCGTGCCGGTGCTGGTGGACGCGGTGCCGAAACGACCCAGCGAAACCATGCCCGCCAGACCTGCGGCGAGTCCAGCCAGAGTGTAAGTGCGCATCTTGATCCAGCCGACGCGGAGGCCGCTGAAACGGGCGGCTTCCTCATTTCCGCCGATGGCGTAGGTTTCGCGGCCTGCGACGAGCATTCTCAAATAAAACCAGCCGAAGATGACGCAGATGAGCATGATGATCAGCGGCATCGGTTGCAGGCCAAACATCTCGACGCGCATGAAGTCGGTCGTGAAAGCCGCAGGCAGGCGCTTGCCGGCGGCAGGCAACGTTTTCTGGGCCGGCAGGACATTGGCCAAGCCGCGAAAAATGCTCATTGTTCCCAAAGTCACAATGAACGGGTGCAGCGAAAGTCCGACGATGAGGCCACCATTGATCAGACCGCAGAGCAATCCGATGCCGAGTGGAACCAGAAACGCAATGGGCAGGACCTGCATGGCTGACGCGTCGGGTGGCAATGTTTGCAAAGCCGCCGCCCCGCCGAGCGCGGAGAGGGCCATCACCGCGCCGACTGAGATATCAATGCCACCCGTGATGATGACGATGGTAAGCCCGATGGCCATGATCGCGTAGTAGGACATCGGAGTCGCAATGCCATCGATCAAGTTGTCGAAATTGAGGAAGGTATTGGGCTTGCCCGCAGCCGCGTCGTGCCAGCCATAAACGGTGAGGATGGAGCCGAGCAGCAGGACGACAATGGCGAGGCCGATTTCCTGAGCCACAGTGCGGCGCGCGGGTTTGGGAGAGGCTGGAGAACTCATAAAAGTGGTGAAAGTCAGAGGATGGTAGCTACGCCGGTGACGATGTCCAGCGTCCAGTCGCGGGGTTCGGAAAGCCAAAGTTTCCCATCGCCGATTTCGAGTGGCATCCAAATGTATCGCCCATCCCAATGTTCCTCTGGACGCCAGCGGTCGCCGACGTAAATGACCGTTGTTTTCTCGGTTCCGGTGACTTTGACAAGGTTGGTGGATTGCGAGCCGTAAGTCAGCGTGTGCGGCGGCGCGAAGTCGGTAAATTCCGACCACGGACCTTCCAGACGCTCGGCGGTGGCATATTTGTTGGCGTTCGGCCACCAGCCGGTGAGCGCGGAGCCGATGGCGTAGTAAAGGCCCTCGTATTGCACGATCGCCCCACCTTCCAGCGGGCTTTGGATGAAGCAGACTTCCTTTTCCACAGACAGATAATCGTCGGACAAAGTCGCGATGTAGAAGCCTTTCGATGGGCGGCTTTCAAAAATCAGATACGGAGTTCCATCGTCATCGATGAATTGCCCGATGTCGCGGCTCTCCAGGCCGAGCGGGCGGAAATGTTTCACGTATTCGTAGTCGCCATCGACCGTGTCGCAGGTGGCCACGCCCAGACTGGCGACGCTGTAAATCGAGGGATTATCCGGCGTCAGCCGTCCGTCGATATGCATGTACATCACGAATTTTCCGCTCTTCGCATTGTGAAAAACTTTGGGCCGCTCCAGCACCCATTCGGGGCCAAAATTCGCCGGGTCAGACATTTTCATCACCTGATTGCGAAACTCCCAATGCAGCAGATCCTTCGACGCATAACAGGCGACATAGCGGAAATTCGGGTCGTTTTCCTTAGAGCGATCCTCGCCAAACCAGAACCAAGTGTCGCCCAGTCTAATGATGCCGCCGCCGTGCGCCTGGATGTGCTTTCCGCGATCATCGAGCCCCGGGAGCCCCGGCTGGAAAGTGTCGGCGTCGGGCTCAGGCGGGAGTTTCATTGGTAACTGTTTTAGCCAGCGACGTTTCCGGGAGGCAATGCGGAAATTCAAAACTTCCGTTGTTTGACAAAGATCGAAGTTATCCTAGCCTTTCACCCTCCTCGCCTGATTTTTTCCAAACTTTTCCAGCTTCCGGCCCGATCTTTTTCGACGGCGTACTTCTTTATGAACCTAGCAGATTTCTTTTTTCCAGTCCGTCGAGCGATTCTTCCCTGGATATTGCTCGGCAGTCTGGCCGCTTGTGGAAAAAAACCCGCGCCGCCTCACCCTTCGACGCCGGAGGTGACTGTTTACACCGTCCAGCCGGAAACGATCTCCGTGACCACGGAATTGCCAGGGCGGCTCGATCCGGTGCGCGTCTCGGAAGTGCGCGCGCGCGCCACGGGGATTTTGCTCAAACAGCTTTTCCGCGATGGCAGCGAGGTGAAGGAGGGCGAGGTGCTCTTTGAGATCGATCCGGCTCCGTTGCAGGCCGGCCTGTCGAGTGCGCAGGCTAATTTAAGCAAGGCTGAGGCGAATCAGAAACAAAGCGCGGCCAACTTCCAGCGCTATCAAAGTCTCATCAAAACCGGCGCGATCAGTCGGCAGGATTACGACCAAGCCGTGGCCACCTCAGCACAAGCCAACTCCGATGTGCAAAACGCCCGCGCTGCCGTCGAGACTGCCCAGCTCAATCTCGGCTACGCCAAAGTCACCGCGCCGATTTCCGGCCGCATCGGCAAGGCGAGTGTCACCGAAGGCGCGCTCGTCAGCTCCACCGAGGCTACGAAAATGGCAACGATCCAGCAACTCGATCCGATCTATTTCGATTTCACCCAATCCAGCACCGACGTGCTGCGTTTGCGCCGCGCGCTTGATTCCGGCACCCTGAAAAACGTCGAGCCCGGCGCGGCCCAGGTTACACTCTTACTGGAGGACGGCAGCACGTATGCGACGGGTGGAAAACTGCTCTTCTCCGATGTCGCGGTCGATCCGACTACGGGGATGATCACCCTGCGCGCGGAATTCCCCAACCCGGATCGGATTTTGCTCCCCGGCATGTTTGCCCGCGGACGTCTGGAGCAGGCGGTGAACAACGAGGCGCTGACCGTTCCGCAGCGCGCAGTCGCCCGTGGCCCAAATGGGACTTCCAGTGTGCTCATCGTCGGCGACGACAACAAAGTGCAGGCCCGCGTCGTGCAGGCCGGCAACGCCTGGAAGGACAAATGGATCATCGCCAGCGGACTGAAAGCCGGCGAGCGGATCGTCCTCGAAGGACTGCAAAAAGCGCCTCCCGGCTCCACGGTCAAACCGGTTCCAGCCAAGTAGAAACATCATGGCCAGATTCTTTATCGACCGCCCGATTTTTGCCTGGGTCGTCTCCATTTTGATCATGCTGCTCGGCGGGCTGTCGATCAAGACGCTGCCCGTCGCGCAATATCCAAGCATCGCGCCGCCCTCGATTGCAGTGACGGCCATTTACGCGGGAGCATCGGCAGAGACGTTGCAAAATTCCGTGACGTCCGTCATCGAGCAGCAGCTCAACGGCATCGACAATCTGCTCTACATGTCCTCGAGCAGCGACGCGACTGGGCGAGCGACGATCACGCTCTATTTCCTGCCGGGCACGAATGCCGACACCGCCCAGGTGCAGGTGCAGAATAAGGTGCAACTCGCCACGCCGTCGCTCCCGCAAACCGTGCAGCAGCAGGGCGTAACCGTGGCCAAGGCGACGCGGAATTTCATGATGTTTTTCACGCTGTCTTCTCCAAAGGGCAGCATGGATGCCATCGCGCTGGGCAACTACATTTCCGCCAGCGTGCTCGACCCGATCCGGCGAGTGTCCGGCGTCGGCGAGGCGAACATGTTTGGCACCGAATACGCCATGCGCATCTGGATGAACCCAGAGAAACTGAATAGTTTCAACCTCACTTCCAACGATGTCCGCAGCGCGCTCCAAGCTCAGAATATCCAGGTGCCGGTCGGCCAGATCGGATCGCTTCCGGCGGTTCCAGGCCAGCAACTGAACGTCATTCTTCAGGGCCGCTCGACCCTGACCTCGGTGAAGGAATTTGAAAACATCCTCCTCCGCGTCAATCCCGATGGAAGTCGCGTGCGCCTCGGCGATGTCGCCCGCATCGAACTCGGCGGAGCGGATTACAGCACCGCCGCCCGCGTCGATGGACGCCCTGCCGCCGCCGTCGCGATCAAGCTCTCGCCGACTGGCAACGCGCTCGACACGGCCGATGCGGTGCGCGCGCGCCTGAATGAACTCGCCGCGTTTTTTCCGCCTGACACGCGAATCGATTACCCGCTCGACACCTCGACTTTCGTTCGTATCTCCGTCGAGGAAGTCATCAAGACGCTCACCGAGGCCATCATTCTGGTCTTTCTCGTGATGTATCTTTTCCTGCAAAATATCCGCACGACGATCATCCCAACCGTCGTGGTTCCAGTCGCGTTGTTGGGCACTTTTGCCGCGCTTTCGGCCTTCGGATTTTCCATCAACGTCCTCACCATGTTCGGCATGGTTCTGGCCATCGGCATCCTAGTCGATGACGCCATCGTGGTCGTGGAAAACGTCGAGCGCATCATGAGTGAGGAAGGTCTGAGTCCGCTCGAAGCCACTCGCAAGGCGATGGGCCAGATCACCGGCGCGTTGATCGGCATCACCACCGTGCTCGTGGCCGTCTTCATTCCGATGGCGTTTTTCAGCGGCTCGGTCGGGGCGATTTACCGGCAGTTTTCGCTCTCCATCGTGTCGGCGATGTTGTTTTCCGTCTTCCTCGCCATGTCGCTCACACCTGCCTTGTGCGCGACGCTCCTCAAACCGGTCGAAAAAGGCCACAAGCACGAAAAGGGCGGCTTCTTCGGCTGGTTCAACCGCACATTTGCCAGCGCGACGAATCGCTATCAAGGCTCCGTCGCGAAGATCCTGAAACGCAACGGACGCGCCATGGCCGTCTATGCCGCGCTGGCGGCGGCGATGGTTTTCCTTTATTTGCGGATGCCATCGTCGTTCCTGCCGGAGGAGGATCAGGGTTACTTCATCACCAACATCCAGCTCCCGGTCGGTGCCACGAAAACGCGCGCCGACGAGGTCCTCAAGCAAGTCGAGGCTTACTACGGCAAGCAGCAGGAAATCGAGAGCTTCATCACCGTCGCCGGGTTCAGCTTCAGCGGACGCGGGCAAAATTCCGCGCTGGCTTTTGTTCGGCTCAAAGACTGGAAGGACGACGCCCGCGCTGGCACGGAGCACAAGGTTAAAGCCATCATCGTCCGCGCTTTCGGGGCCTTCAGTCGAATCAAAGACGCCATGGTTTTCCCGATCAATCCGCCGCCGATTCCCGAGTTGGGCACAGGCTCTGGATTCCTTTTTGAGTTGCAGGACAAGGCAGGGCTCGGTCACGACGCTCTCTTCAGCGCGCGCAACCAGCTCCTCGGCTTGGCCGCGAAAGATCCCCGTCTGGCCGGTGTGCGCCCGCAGGGTTTGGAAGACGCGGCCCAGCTTCGCATTCAGACCGATGAGGACAAGGCGAGCGCTCTCGGCGTTTCTTTGGCGGACATTAATTCGACTCTGGAAGCCGACTTCAGCTCCATCTACGTGAACAACTTCGTCAACGGCAACCGCGTCCAGCGCGTGATCATGCAGCTCGACGCGCCCTATCGCATGAGCCCCGACGACGTGGGGAAGGTCTTCGTGCGCAACGCCACCGGCACAATGGTTCCCCTCTCCGCCTTTGCCCGGCTCGAATGGACTTTCGGCTCGCCCGCCTTGCAGCGTTACAACGGCTTCCCCTCCATCGAAATCGTCGGCTCGTCGCCTCCCGGCAAAAGCACGGGCGAGGCCATGCAGGCAATGGAAGAGATCGCGGCCAAACTCCCACCCGGCATCGGTTACGAATGGAGCGGCATGTCCTACGAGGAACGCCTCTCCGGCGCACAGGCACCGCGGCTTTATGCCATTTCGCTGATCGCCGTTTTCCTATGTCTCGCCGCGCTTTATGAGAGCTGGTCCATCCCGTTTGCCGTCATTTTGGTTGTGCCGCTGGGCATCCTCGGGGCCTTGCTGTCCACGACTTTGCGCGATCTGCCAAACGACGTTTACTTCAAAGTCGGCCTGCTCACCACGGTCGGTTTATCCACTAAAAACGCCATCCTCATCATCGAGTTTGCCAAGGACCTCATGGCCGAGGGCAAGGGCCTTATCGAGGCCACGCTGGAGGCGGTTCACCTGCGACTCCGGCCCATCCTTATGACCTCCTTCGCCTTCATCCTCGGTGTGCTCCCGCTCGCTGTGGCGACTGGTGCGGGATCGGCGAGTCAGAACGCCATCGGCACCGGCGTCATCGGCGGCATGATCACGGGAACGTTTCTCGCCATCTTCTTCGTCCCCGTCTTCTTTGTGGTCGTGAGAGGTTTCTTCAAGGGGAAACCGGCGGCGCAGAAAGAAGTCTAACCCGACTCAGTCCTTGCCCTCGCTGTGGCTGGCGGTGAAGCCGACCAGACGCGAACGATCCGGGGCGGGATCGCGGCGGCCGCCGAAGAGATCCTCCAGCGAAAAGGGCATCGCCACGTGGTCGCGCCGCATGTTTCGGAGAGTCACTCCCACCACGTCGGCCAGCGTGTATTTATCCAGAATCGCCGAGATGGCATTGCGCACATCGAGCATCAGCATCCGCAGCCCGCAATGAATCTCGTCGGGACAGGTGCAACGCTCGTAGGCCGTCACACTCACACAACCGATCGGGGCCAGCGGACCGTCAATCAACCGCACCACATCGCCGAAACGAATCTGATCCATAGGCATCGCCAGATAGAATCCGCCATGCGCGCCCCGCTTCGTCGCGAGATAACCGGCGTTGCGGAGTTGCATCAATATCTGATCGAGAAACTTCACCGGGAGCCTCTCCTTTTCCACCAACTCACCGGCGCGCAGGAGCGGCTTGCCGAGTTCCTGAGCCATGCCAAAATCAATCAATGCCCGGAGGGCGTATTCGCCACGCTTGGAAAGTTTCAAAGTAGATAGACCTAATCAGGATTCCGGGAGAAATGCAAGTGGTGCGGGAGTAGTTCCAGCCTCGAAAATCCCGAAGCCCAACAAATTCACAGCAGGTGGCTTTTCGGAATCCCGAACGCTCCAGTCCGCTTGATCCCTGCTCCGTGCGTGGTGATCCCCACCTCTGAATTTTTTCGAGCTTCAAAGTCTAAATCGCTCGATCACTCCGGCCATGGAAAGTAGCTATTAAAAAAACCGCGATGAAAGCTGTGGCGAGAAGCTTCATGTTTTCGAATCAGCAACTACCTAGACTGGCGGTAGTTGGAAATGCCCCGAAACGACTCCAGGAACGGTGAGGTCTTCGTCGAGTTCTTCCCAGCGGAGGGCGTAGCCATTGAGTTCGATTTGGATGCGGGCCAGTTGCTCGTTGGTCGCTTGGGAGAGGATGCGGAAGCGGTCTGCGGGAAAGCCGAAGATGCGTCCGTCATGGAGTTCCAAATAGATCGTGCGATCGACGGTCCATGCGCGGAGGGCGACTGGCTCGGTGATCTGGATGGATTCAGCGAGTGTGGTAGGCATGGAAGGCTTCGGTTAGTGTTGTTCGGTTCTCGAAGACGAGCCGTTCGATCTCTCGAACGTCGTGCGGTTTCACTCCCCGATTATAAGCGAGGCCCACGTCGGGAGCGAGCCAGTATTTGCACTCACCGTCGGCGCTGCGGACGTGGATGTGCGCAGGCTCACTCCCTTCATCGGAGTAGAAATGAAATCGGAATGGGCCGATGCGCAGGACCGTCGGCATTGGAAACCTCCTCTACTGGCAACTTTCGCAGGTGCCGCCGGTGCGCATGGCTTCTAGACTGCAGGCTAGTTTTTCGGAGTCGGTGACTTCGGATTTGGCGGCTACTGCGGCGGTAGCGGGACGGCGGTCGCGGCTGGCGCTGTCGATGGTACTCTTGTTTAACGTGCGGAGGTAGTAGGTGGTTTTTAGGCCGCGTTCCCAGGCTTCGCGATACATGAAGCTGGCGGCGCGGGCGTCGGGTTCGGCGAGCCAGAGGTTGGTGCTCTGGGCTTGGTCGATCCATTTCTGGCGGACTGCGGCGGCTTGCAAAATCCACGTCGGGGCGATCTCGAAGCTGGTTTTGTAGAGTTCGCGGAGTTCGAGCGGGATGCGCTCGATGCCCTGGACACTGCCGTCGAAGTATTTCAGGTCGGCGAGCATTTCCTCGTCCCAGAGGCCGAGGGCTTGCAGGTCGCGCAAGAGGTGGTCGTTGGTGCGAATGAATTCGCCGCTCAGGTTCGACTTGGTGTGGATGTGTTTGTAGGTGGGCTCGATGCACGGGGTGCAGCCGAGGATGTTCGAGATGGTGGCGGTGGGCGCGATGGCGAGGCAGTTGGAATTTCTCATGCCCTGGGTGCTGATTTTTTCCCGAAGCGAGTTCCAATCGAGTCTGCTTTTGCGGTCGACGAGGATGGGGGTGCCGCGCTCGCTTTCGAGGAGATTGAGCGTGTCGAGGGGCATCATGCCGCGGCTCCACTTGGAACCGGCGTAGCTGGGGTATTGTCCGCGTTCGGCGGCGATGTCGCTGGAGCCTTCGTAGGCGTAGTAGGCGAGCGCTTCGAGGGCTTCGTCGTTGAAATCGACGGCGGCAGGGCTGTCGAAGGCGATGCGTTTCTCGTAGAGGGCGTCCTGCATTCCCATGATGCCGAGGCCGACGGGACGGTGCCGGGTGTTCGAATTCTCCGCGGCTTCGACGGGGTAGAAGTTGATGTCGATGACGTTGTCGAGCATGCGCATGAGGGTGCGCACAGTGCCGCGAAGTTTATCGTGGTCGAGCGAGCCATCCTCGCGGAGGTGACCGGCGATGTTGACGCTGGCGAGGTTGCAAACAGCGACTTCGTCGGAGGAGGTGTTGAGCTCGATCTCGGTGCAGAGGTTGGAGTTGTGGATGACTCCGGCGTGGTCCTGCGGGTTGCGGACGTTGGCGGGGTCTTTCCAGGTCATCCAGGGGTGGCCGGTCTCGAAGAGCATTTCCAACATGCGTTTCCAGAGCTGGAGGACGCGGACTTTGCGGCCCCAGAGTTTACCTTCTTCGACGAGTTTTTCGTAATGTTCGTAGCGTTCCTCGAAGGCGCGTCCGTAGATTTCCGGGAGGTCGGAGACTTCGTTGGTGCGGAAGAGGGTCCAAGTGGCGTCGCGCGGAAGCTGGCCGTCGGAGATGGCTTTGAGGCGTTTCATGAACACGTCTGGAATCCAGTGCGCGGTGTTCATGTTGTGGGTGCGGCGGCGGTCGTCGCCGGTTTCCTTGCGCAGATCGAGGAAGTCCTCGATGTCGGCATGCCAGAGTTCGAGATACGAGCAGAGAGCGCCGGGACGTTTGCCGCCCTGGTTGACGGCGATGGCGATGTCGTTGGAGACTTTTAGGAATGGAATGACGCCGGAGCTTTCGCCGTTGGTGCCGTGAATGTGCGCGCCGCTGCCACGAATGGCGGTCCAGGAGCAGCCGAGTCCCCCAGCCCACTTCGAAAGATGGGAGAAGCGGCGCCACGTTTCCGTGATGTCCTCGATGCAATCGCCGCAATAAAGGAGGTAGCAACTGGAGAGCTGCGGATGGACGGTACCGGCGTTGAAGAGGGTGGGCGTGGAGCTGCAAGCGCGGCGGGTTTTATAGATTCCGTAGAACTCGACGGCGCGGGCTTCGCGGTCGGATTCCTTGATGGAGAGGCCCATGGCAACTCGGAGCCAGAAAATTTGCGGGGCTTCGAGGCGGCGTTTTTTATTGGAAACGCTGTCGTGAGTGTGGATGAGGTAGCGGTCGTAAAGGGTCTGGATGCCGATGAAGTCGAACTGCAAATCGGCGAACGGATCGAGCGAGCCTGCGAGTTTTTTCAGGTCAAACTCGGCGAGGCGTGGATCAAGGCGGCGGAGTTCGATGCCGAGCGGAATGTAGGCGAGGAAGGCTTTGCGATGGGCGTCTTTCAACGCCTGCAAACCGTCGGCGACATGCCACGGCAACGTTTCCTCGTAGATGTAGGCGAGCAGGATGCGGGCGGCGAAGAAACGCGCGTCGGCGTCGAGGTCAAGGAGCGATTTGGCGTTGAGAACGATGGTGTCGCGGCGTTCCTCGGCGGAGAGATTAATCGAGGTGCTGCGGAGAAGGCGCACGACGAG
Organism: Chthoniobacterales bacterium; assembly: GCA_039930045.1. Lineage (NCBI taxonomy): Bacteria > Pseudomonadati > Verrucomicrobiota > Spartobacteria > Chthoniobacterales > Chthoniobacterales bacterium. The sequence continues at coordinate 109,938 of JBDSQB010000023.1, forward strand.
GTCGTCGTCGCTCAAGGCGAGTTTGAGTCCAATCTTGGCGAAGGAAATGCGGCTGCGGATGTCGGCAAGTTGCTCGCGGGTGGCGAGTTCCATCTGGCCGTCCTCATCGTTTTCCGAGAGCGGCTGGATGCGTTGGGCCGCACGAGTGGCGCGATATTTTCCATAAGCGACAGCGACGCGGGCCTCGCCAATTTCGATCAAAGTCGTCTCAACGAGGTCCTGGAGTTCCTCGATGTGGAGGAAAAGCGGCCGCTCTTTTCTCATGCGATACTCGATTTCCGCACGCACCTGGCGGCCCATTTCCTCGGCTCCGATGGCGAGGCAGGCGGCGTTGACGGCGCGTTCGATTTTGTGGCCGAGCCAGGAAACGACCCGGGGCTTGCCCGAGGTGTCGCCCGGTAAATCGCGGCGGATGACTTGCGGATAATCGGTCGAAAGGGCGTTTTCGGCGATGTCGTTGCTGAGGCTGAAGGATGCGGTGGATGTGCTCATGAGGCGGTCTGATTTCGAGTTAGGTAACAATGGGGACGGAACAAAATTTACATGCGTGGCGTGGTGATCCCGCGCTGGGCCTGGTATTTGCCAGAGCGGTCGGCGTAGCTAGTTTCGCACGGCTCGTTGGCGGCGAGAAAGAGAACCTGGGCGAGGCCTTCGCCGGAGTAGATCTTGGCGGGCAACGGCGTGGTGTTGGAGATTTCCAGGGTGACGTGGCCCTCCCATTCGGGTTCAAACGGGGTCACGTTGACGATGATGCCGCAGCGCGCGTAGGTGCTTTTGCCGACGCAAAGCGTGAGAACGTCGCGAGGAATTCGGAAATATTCGACGCTACGGGCGAGTGCGAAGCTGTTCGGCGGAACGAGGCAGTACTCGCCCTGGATATCCACGAACGAACGCGGATCAAAGACTTTCGGATCGACGACGGCGTTGTAAACATTCGTGAAAACCTTGAACTCATCCGCCACGCGCAGGTCGTAGCCGTAGCTCGAAAGTCCGTAGCTGATGACCTGCCGGTCGCCGCTTTTGCGGACGAGTTTTTCCTCAAACGGCTCAATCATGCCGTGCTCTTTCGCCATGCGACGAATCCAATGGTCTGCGTGAACGCCCATAATAAGAAACCTAAAAGTGGAACCTGAGTAAGACCTAAATGAGGTCGTCTTCGTTGCTGTTCTGGACGCTGCCGCCGGTCTGATATTCGGTGACGCGAGTCTCGAAGAAGTTCTTTTCCTTGCGCAGGAAAATGACTTCGTCGAGCCAGACAAATGGGTTCATTCGCACGTCGGAAAGGATCTGCAAGCCGAGGCTGGCGAGACGGCGGTCGGCGTTGTAATCGACATAGGTGAGGAAGTCGGCCTGCGTCATGCCGACGCCGTCTTCCGGCAGGCAGTCGCGGACGAATTCCTTCTCGAGTTCCACGCCTTCCTTCATGAATGCGACCAGTTCCGCGCGAAATTCCTCGGTCCAGAGATCGGGATTCTCGGCTATCAACTGCGACAAAATATAACGTCCGAGTTCAATATGATTCGACTCGTCGCGCAGGGTGTATTGGAACATTTGGCCGATGCCGGTCATTTTATTCTGCCGATGGAGCGACAAAATCATGGCGAACAACGCGTAAAACTGCGTACCTTCCATGACTTGCGTGATGCCGAAAAGTGCCTTGGCGAATTTCTGCTTGTTGACCGTCTCGGTGAGGTCGATGCCCATTTTCAACTCCGGCATCTGGCGTTGAATGAAGGCGTTTTTTTTCTGCACGCTCGGGATGTCGCTGAATTTCGCGGTGACTTCGTCGAGGTCGATGTTAAGCGAGCCAATGATGTGAAGGAGCGAATCCATGTGGATGGATTCTTCGGCGATCTGGCGGAGCGAGGCGTGTTTCAGCTCGGCGGCAGTGAGGTTGTCCTCGATTACGTGCAGCACGGAATCGCCCACGATGCCCTCGGCGGCTGAGAAATATCCGACTCCCATCTCGATGATCCAGCGCTCTTTCTGCGAAAGCGTGTTGCCATTCCATTGGGCGCAATCCTTGGTCATGTCGATGACGTCCGGCTCCCAGTGGTTGGCCTTCATCTGTTTATAGATGCGGTACGCCTCGTGGTATTTGAGCGGCAGGATGTTTAATTCCGCGCTGCGCAAGCCGTTGATCACGCGTTTGCCCGCCAGACGCGCGCGCGCCTTCGTTTTATCGAGGCGGAAGGTTTTCTTCCCAAATTGGTACACGACAAAGTCGCCTTCCTCGCGCACGGCGAGTTCGGGCGTGGTGAAATTGAGCGCGTCGGTGGAAGACGCGGGCGGTTCGTCGAGGGCAGTGCTCATCGGATTTGGAATGGAATTTTGGAAAAGCGCTTGAGCCATCACGCGCGGTGTATTTGAAAGGCGCCGGGACACAAAAAGGCCTTCCGAATTCACCTCTCGTACGATGAGGAAAACCGAAGGCTTCGCAAGCGCACCGCTGACCGCAGCGG